>CAZXTO010000091.1:0-11400 GCA_964643675.1 uncultured Planctomycetales bacterium | reverse complement strand
GGCGCTCTTGGGACCGGGAGGCCCCCCCTTCAAGCCAGAATGGGCGGGGCGATCCAGGATCATACCCGGTCTCGAGGACTGAACCCCCGGCCGGGTGCCCCGTTACAATCCCCCCCGCACTCGCTGCTGCATGGATTGACCTCCCCCTCCCTCCTCCTCCTGCTCCCCCTTCTCTCCCTGCAGGAGCCCGCGCCGGAACCCGCCCAGCCTCAGGTGCCGGCCGCCCTCGAATCCGGGCCCGCCGCCGGCCAGGACGAGGACGGCGACTTCGCTGGCTTCCGCTTCGAGAGCGCGGACGGCAGCTTCCGGCTCGCCTTCAAGGGCAAGTTCGACAACGATTGGGCCTACCTGTCCGCCGACCCCGACGTCGAGGCGGCCAGCGATCGCTTCGACAGCGGCACCGAATTCCGCCGCGCCCGGATCGGCATGAGTGGCCGGCTCCACGACTGGTTGAAGTTCAAGGCCACCTTCGACTTCTCCGACGACGGCAGCGGCTTCCGCGACATCTACCTCGAACCGCGCAAGGTCGCCGGGCTCGACACCCTCCGCATCGGCCACTTCAAGGAGCCCTTCGGCCTCGAGAACCTGACCGGCAGCGCCGGCATCACCTTCCTCGAGCGGGCCTTGCCGACCACCCTCGCGCCGGGCCGCAACATGGGGGTGATGGTGCGCGACCGCTTCCTCGACAAGCACGCCACCTGGGCCGTGGGCGTGTTCCGCGAGACCGACTCCGACGGCATCGGCACCGACTCCGACGCCGGTCAGGAGCTCGCCGCCACCGCGCGCCTGACCGGGCTGCCCTATTACCAAGGCAAGGGCGCCCGCTTGGCCCACCTGGGCCTCTCCCTCAGCCTGCGCAACCCGGACGACGGCGAGCTGCGCTACCGAGAGCAGCCCGAGGCCCACCTGGCGCCGAACCTCGTCAACACCGATCGCTTCGCCGCCGACCTGGTCCAGCTCGGCATGCTCGAGGCGGCCCTGGTCCACGACCGCTGGTCCCTGCAGTCGGAGTTCGCCCGAGCCGCGGTCCGCACGCCGACCGGCGGCGACCCGGACTTCACCGCCTTCACGGTCTCCGGCAGCTGCTTCCTGACCCCGGACCACCGAGTCTACGACCGCGAGACCGGCGCCTTCGACCCGCTCGAGCCGTCCGATCCCTTCCTCGGCGGCGACGGCTCCGGCGCCTGGGAGGTGGCGGCTCGCTACTCCCAGATCGACCTGAGCGACGGCGGCGTACCGGGCGGTGAGCTGCGCGACCTCAGCCTCGGCCTCAACTGGTACCTCGACGCCAACACCCGCTTCCAGCTGAACTACGTCATCGCCGACCTGGAGAGCTTCGGCAACGCCCGGATCCTCCAGTTCCGCTTCCACGTCCACTGGTGAGCCTGCCCCTCCCCAACGACCCGGTCCTCGAGGCGGCCCTTCGCGTGCTGGAGCCGGGGGAGCTGCTGCGCGGCCTGCGCGCGGCGTGGGAGGAGGAGCGAGGCCAGGAATGCCCGCTCGAGCAGGCCGAGATCAGCCGGCTGCACTACAAGCCCTACGCCCGCTGCCGGCTGGTGGTGCGCGGCCGGCTCCGCGTCGACCCCGAGACCGGTCGCCGCGCCCGCCAGCACTTCTCCCTACAGCTCTACCCGCGCGCGGACCAGGCGCGCCGACGGCGGCGCTCCTACCTCGAGGACCTGCCCCCGCTCCAGAGCATCGGGCCGCCGGCCTTCCTCGTGCCCGAGTGGCGCGCGATCGCCTTCTCGCTGCCGCACGGCCGCTTCCTCCGCAATCTAGCCAAGTTCCTCGACACCGAGCGGACCCGCGACTGGTTGAGGAAGAAGGGGCGGCCGGCGTTGGCCGCTCACTACGACGCGGACGAGATCGAGTTCGTGCGCTACGTGCCGCGCAAGCGCGCCCTGCTCCGGATGCCCGCGCCCGTGGACGGGAGCTGTCCGGGCGCCTACTTCAAGCTCTACACGAAGGCCGAGTACGAGACCGCCGCCCGCAACCTCAAGAAGGTCGCCAAGGCCAACCGCCGCAAGGCCCTCGGCTTCGCCGCGCCCAAGCGCCTGGCGCAAGGAGAGAAGAAGCGCGCGGTGGCCATGGCGGAGCTCCCCGGCGAGCAGCTGACCCACTTCTTCACCGGGACCGACGACGCCTTGATGACCGCCGCCGGCTCGGCCCTGGCGGGCCTGCACGGCAGCCCGATCGAGCTCGACCGGGTCTGGACCCCGCGCGCGGAGCTGACCGCGCTCGAAGCGGCGCTGGCCGACATCTGCGGCGCCTTCCCGGCCCTCCAGGCCACGGCCAAGGACCTGCTGGTCCGGCTCGAGGACCTGCTGCCGACGGTCGAGGACTACGAAGCGGCCCCGATCCACGCCAACCTGTTCGGGGACCAGATCCTGGCCAAGGGCCATCGGCTGGCCATCGTCGACTGGGACGACCTCTGCCTGGGCGACCCGGCCTTCGATCTCGGGCGGCTGCTTGCCCACATCCGCTACGAGGTCGCCGAGCAGGATCCGGCCGCGCAACGCAGCGCCGAGGCCTTCCTGGACGGCCACGCCGCGCGCCGAGGCGGCCCGCTCCCGCCCGACCGCCTGGCCTGGCACGTCGCGACGGCCCTGGTCTTGCGGGCCAAGATCAGCGCCCTGCGCCCGCTCGCCCCGGGCTGGCCGGACCTGCTCGAGCGGGCCTTCGTGCAGGCCCACTCCGCCCTGGACCACCCCGAGGACACATCCCGTGGTATCGTTCAGGGTTGACCATCACGCCAGAATTGGCTGGAAAACCGGCCTGGAGGCCATTTCCGCGGTCCCCTCCCGCGAGCTCCACCGGCGCCCTCCGTGCTGCATCCCTCCCGAACCGAGACGGTCGAGACCGCTTCCGCGCCCCTGAAGCCGCGGCGGCTGCCGTGGGTGGAGGTCTGGAAGACCTTCCTCCCCTACGCCCGCTCCCACCGCGCGCCCCTGCTCAAGGCGGCGGCGGCGGCGCTGTTCGTGGTCGGCTCCCGGATCGCCTTCCCCTACCCGCTGCGGGCCCTGCTCGGTCCCTGGTTGCGCGGGGAGCAGGCCGGCGGAGGGGTGGTCCTCCCCGAGCAGACCCTCCTGCTCGCCCTGGCCTTCTTCGGCATCGTGCTGACCCTGGGCCTGGCGGAGTACGTCCAGCGCCTGCAGGTGGCCCGCTTCTCGATCGGCTGGGTGCGGGACATCCGCGCCTCCGCCTTCCACGCGGCCAACCAGGTCGACCCGCGCTCGATGAGCCTGAGCTCCGGCGACATGGTGGCGCGGCTGGTGGGCGACACGGCGCGGCTCAAGGCCGGCCTCAAGGGCTTCCTGACCCACGTCGCCACCAACGGCCTGCTGTTCTTCGGCGTCACCACGATCCTGCTGATCGAGGACCTGCAGCTCGGCGCCGTGGTCGCCGTGGCGGGCTTGCTCGTGCTCGGCGTCACCTTCCTCGGCGCGAAGCGGGTCTACCACCGCTACCGCGAGCTGCGGAAGAAGGAGGGCAAGCTCGCCAACCGGATCCAGGAATCCCTGGCCGAGGATCCGCGCGAGGGGGACTTTGCCCGGGTGAACTACTCGAGCGGCAGCCACGAGGCGACCGTGGTCCAGATCCAGGGCAAGACCACCCTCACCGCCCACCTGATCCTCGGCGTCTCCACCCTGGTCACGATCTGGATCGGGGTCCGCGGCCTGCAGTCCGGCCGCCTGGACGCGGAGAAGCTGTTCACCTTCTTCATGTTCGCCCTGATCCTGCACCGCCCGGCGGTGCGCTTGGCCCGGCAAGGAACGCGGATCGGCAAGATGATGGCCTGCGGCGAACGCCTCGAGCGGCTGATCCGGGCCGGTCGACGGGCCGAGCAGGAGCAGACCCCGCTCGAGCCCCTGCGGAAACACCTGAAGATCAAGCGACTCGAGCTGAGCGCTCCCCACCGCGACGGGGACCGACGCCGCCTCGGCCCCCTGGACCTGAAGGTCCCGGCGGGTCAGAAGCTGCTCCTCACCGGCCCGGCTGGCGCCGGCAAGAGCAGCCTGCTCGCGCTGCTCGGCGGGGAGTTGATGCGGGACGAGGGCAAGGTGCTGTGGGACGGCCGCAAGGTGACCAAGCTCCCGCAGCGGGTCCTGGCCCAGGAGGTGGCCCTGCTCTCCGAGCAGCCCTTCTGGTTGCGCAAGCCCCTGCGGGAGGTCCTGCAGCTGCCGGCCGGCGACCTCGCCCCGGAGGCGCGCACGGTGCTCGCGGACTGCGGCCTGGTCCAGACCCTGGAGCGGTTGCCGGCCGGCCTCGACACCAAGCTCGGCCCGGGGGAGCTATCCCTGCGCGAATCCCGCCGCGTGGCCCTGGCGGCCGTCCTGCTGGGCGAGCAGTCCCTCCTCCTGCTCGACCACCCGCTGGCCGACCTGGACCCGCGGGCCGGCGCCGAGGTGCTCGCGCACTTGCTCGCCCGGGAGGACCGCACCGTGCTGGTCGCCGTCCCGGAGGCCGAGGCCGGCCGCTACCCCGGCTTCGACCGCTGCCTCGCCCTCGACCGCGGGCTGCTCCAGGAGACCGGCCGGACCGGCGAGGTCTCGGCTGCGGAGGCGACCGCCGGATGAAGTCCCCCACCCCTCGGCTGCTCGTCCCCCTGGTGGCGCTGGTCTACCTCGCCACCGCGGTGGTGTGGTTCCTGTCCTTCCCCCTGAAGGACGGCTTCAACCAGTCCGACCTGTTCTGGGAGGGCACCTACCTGGTGGTCACGATCAGCTCCTATCTGGTGATCCTGCGCCTCGGCCTGCCCCTGCTCCAGGCCGGTTGGCCGATCTTCACCTACGGCCTGCTGTTCGACTTCCTCGACGAGTTCACCCTCGACAAGGACTTCTTCAACGACGCGATCGAGGACGCGCTGAACATCTTCGGCCTGCTGCTCGTGGCCAGCGGCTTCTACCACTCCTATCGGCGCCGCGTGGCCGAGCTCGAGCAGTCGCAACGCGCCGAGGAGCGGCTCCGGCTCGAGAAGAGCCGGCTGGCGGCCACCCTCGGCTCGATCGGCGACTGCGTGATCGCCACCGACCTGGAGGGGCGCATCACCGGCGCCAGCGACGCCGCCTGCGCCCTGTTCCAGCGCCGCCGCGGCGAACTCCTCGGCGAACCGGTGGCCGCCACGGGGACCTGGCTGCTGACCGGGCTCGAGGAGGAGTTGGATCTGGTCGCGGGCGTGCTGGCGCAGCCGGGGGCCTTCGCCGTGCGCCGCGACTTCCGCGTGCGCCAGGCCGGCGGCCGGCAGGTCCTCGTGGAGCTGGCCGGGCAGCCGATCCGCGAGGGCGAGGAGCCGCCCAGCGGGGTGATCCTGGCCTTCCACGACGTCACCGAGCGGCGCGAGCTGGAGCAGGAGGCGGTCAAGGCCAGCAAGCTGGAGTCGGTCGGCCTGCTGGCCGGCGGCGTGGCTCACGACTTCAACAACATCATGACGGCGATCATGAGCTGGAGCGCGTTGCCGGCGGGCGCCGACGGGGACCCCGACCCGCTCGAGGAGATCCGCCAGGCCTGCCTGCGCGGCAAGCGCCTCAGCACCCAGCTGATGGGCCTGGCCAAGGGCGGGGAGCCGATCAAGGAACCGGTCGACCTGCGCCGGCTGGTCCTGGAGGAGGCGCGCTTCGTGCTGCGCGGCTCGCGGGTGGCCCTGGAGGACCGCACCGGCGGCGGCGTCGCCCTCACCGAGGCGGACCCCGGCCAGATCAGTCAGGTGGTCCACAACCTGATCCGCAACGCCGAGCAGTCGATGCCCGACGGCGGCAAGGTCGCCCTGGAGCTCGAGTCGGTGAGCTTGGCGGGCGACCCCTCGCTCCCCGACGGGCACTACCTCGCCCTGCGCGTGATCGACCAGGGCAAGAGCATCCCCGCCGAGCACCTGGACCGGCTGTTCGATCCCTACTTCACCACCAAGTCGGGCGGGCACGGCCTCGGCCTGGCCACCTCCTACATGATCGTGCGGCGTCACGGCGGCCGGATCACGGTGCACTCGGAGCCCGGGACCGGGACCGCCTTCGAGGTCTTCTTGCCCGCCATCGAGGGCGCCGACCCGGCCGCCCTCGGCGACGCGCCGAGCCAGGTCCCGCCCGGCTGCCGGCTCCTCCTGGTCGACGACGACGCCTCGATCCGGATGCCGCTCGAAGCGGCCCTGAGCCAGGCCGGCTTCCACGTCGTGGCGGCCGCCAGCGGCGAGGAGGGGGTGTCCCTCTACGAGAACGCCCTGGATCGCGGCGCCCGCTTCGACGCGGTCGTCATGGACCTGACCATGCCCGGCGGGGTCAGCGGCGACAAGGCGATGCTCCAGCTCCTCAGCCTCGACCCGGGCGCCTGCGGCATCGTCGCCAGCGGCTATCACGACGCGCCCGTCTTGGCCGACCACCGCAGCTACGGCTTCCGGGGCCTGATCACCAAGCCCTTCTCCGCCGAGCAGCTGACCCTGGAGGTCCTGCGCTCGATCGAGGAAGCCGGCGGAGGACCAGCGTGAACGGCTCCGCCGAACCGGTCTCGATCCTCCTGGTCGAGGACGAGGTGCCGCTGGCGCGGGTGTTGCGGGCCCAGCTCGAACGGGCCGGGCACTTCTGCACGCCGGTGATGAACCTGGAGCAGGCCCGGACCCAGCTCGAGGCCGGGGAATTCGAGCTCGTGCTGCTCGACATCCGGCTCCCAGACGGCAACGGCCTCGACTTCCTCGAGGAGCTGAAGCGAGGTCCCCACTCGCACCTCCCGGTGGTGGTCCTGACCTCCTTCGCCTCGGTCGAGGACGCGGTGGTCGCGATCAAGCGCGGCGCCGCCGATTACCTCACGAAGCCGGAGGACGCCGGGCAGACCCTGGTCCTGGTCGAGCGGGCCATGCACGCCGCCGAGGAGGCCGGCCGGCTCGCCTTCGCCCGCCAGCGCGACCACCACGCCCTGGAAGGTAGCGAGTGGCTCGGCGGCTCCGTGGCCGCCGAGCGCATCCGGCGGGAGATCGGCCGCATCGCCGCCATGGGCGAGGACGGAGCCGTGCTGCCCTCGGTCCTGATCCAGGGCGAGACCGGCACCGGCAAGGACCTGGCCGCCCGGCTGATCCACCTGTCGGGCCCGCGGGCCGACCGCCCCTTCGTCCAGGTCGACTGCGCCGCGCTGCCCGAGAGCCTGTTCGAGGCCGAGCTCTTCGGCCACGAGAAGGGCGCCTTCACCCAGGCCCACGTGGCTCGGAGCGGCCTGATCGAGGCGGCCGAGGACGGGACCGTGTTCCTCGACGAGATCGGGGAGGTGCCGCTCGATCTGCAGGCCAAGCTGCTCGCGGTGCTCGACCGGCGCCGGCTGCGCCGGGTCGGCTCCACCCGGGAGCGCAAGGTGCGGGCCCGCTTCCTCGCCGCCACCAACCGCGACCTGCAGGCCCTGGTCGAGGAGGGGCGCTTCCGCGGCGACCTCTACTACCGGCTCAAGGTCCTGACCCTGCAGACCCCGCCGCTGCGCGAGCGGTCCGAGGACATCCCCCTGCTGGCGCGGGCCTTCGGCGCCGAGACCTCGCGGCGCTACGGCCTCGAAGCCCCGTCCTGGACCGAGGCCGGGCTGCAGGCGCTCACCCGCTATCCCTGGCCGGGCAACGTGCGCGAGCTGCGTCATGTCATGGAGCGGGCCGCCCTGCTCCATCCCGGCGGGGCGCTCGACCCCGAGGCCCTCGGCCTGGATGCACCCGCCGGCCCGGCGCCGTCGGCCCCGGGCGAGGCCCCGGCCAGCGGGCTCCCGCCGGACTGCCTCGAGCTCGAAGCGCACGAGAAGGCGCTGGTCCAGCGGGCCATGGAGCGGGCGGGCGGCAACGTGTCCCAGGCCGCCCGCTTGCTGGGGCTGAGCCGCGGCGCCCTGCGCAACCGGCTCCAGCGCTTCGGTTGGATCGGCCGGGATTGAGGCCGGGCCGCATGAGCGGAAGTGGCTTGGCTGAGCCACTTGGCTCGCGGGAGCCAAGACCCCCGTCGACCGCCGCTCATCGCGGCTTCCTCTATCTCCCCTCACGCCAACTTCTTAGGAATTCCATTCCGCCTCCTCGGAATTGGCACCGGAGTTGCATCTGAAAGGCCGCATCCGGCCTCCGGCCTCGTCCCCATGCGCCCCTCCCCTCTCCTCCCCACCCCCGAACGGCCGCTTCGTCGGCGAGTTCAGGCTGGAGTCGCGCCGCGATGAAGCAGGCCGTCGTGCTCGCCGCCGGGACCGGCAGCCGCCTCGGCGAGATGGCCGAGGGCAAGCCGAAGTGCCTCCAGACCATCGGGGGGCGGACCCTGCTCGACGTGCAGCTGGACATCCTGGCCAGCGTCGGCATCCGCGAGGTCTGCGTGGTGGTCGGCTACGAACACGAGCAGATCCGGCGGCACGTGGCCCGCCGCCCGGGCTGCGTCACCATCGAGAACCCGCGCTACGCCGAGACCAACAGCCTGTACTCGCTGTGGGAAGCGCGGAACTGGATCCGGGGCTCCTTCCTGTGCCTGAACGGCGACGTGATCGCCCACCCCGACATCTTCCACCGCGTGCTCGCGGTGGAGGGCAGCGCCCTCGCCTTCGACTCCGGCAGCGGCGACGAGCCCGAGCACATGAAGGTCGCCACGCAGGCCGGTTTCCTCGGCTCGATCAGCAAGGAAATGCCCTCCCCGAAGGTCCACGGCGAGAACGTGGGCCTGCTCCAATTCGATACCACCGCCGCCTTCCGCCTGCTGGGCGAGGTCTCGGCGATGATCACCGCCGGCGGCGTCAACAACTGGGTGCCGGCCGCGGTCGACCGGATCGCCGACCTGGTGCCCATCCGGTGCGTCGACATCCGCGGCCTGCCCTGGATCGAGGTCGACTTCCCCGAGGACCTCGAGGCCGCCCGCAACCGAATCTGGCCCGCCATCGCCGGCCTGGTGCGGACCCCTCATCCGCCCCTGCCGCGCCCGCAGACCGCCGAAACCGCGGTCACCCCGCCCGACTTCCAGCAGGTGCCCCACGCCATGTGAGCCCGCCGGGCACCCCCCCTCCCGCCACCACCTCTCCCGACCATGTCCACCCATCGCCGCGTCCTCTTCACCGGCTACGCCCCGGTCCACTTCCTCTGCTTCCAGCCGCTGTTCGAGCGGCTCCTGGCGGAGCCCGGGGTCGACGTGTACGTCGCCGGCGGCCTGCGCGAGAAGACCGAGGACGGCCACGTCTTCCACCCGCTGGCCATGTACCGGCCGCTCGGCGTCCCCTCCTCTTCGATCCTGAGCATGGAGCAGATCGCGGAGATGGACTTCGACCTGCTGTTCGCCTCGAACACGAAGATGCTGAAGCCGCGCTCGGTCGGCAAGTGCATCCAGGTCTTCCACGGCATCTCGTTCCGCAACCGCGCCATCCGCAAGGAGAACCTGGGCGCCGACCACTTCCTGATCGCCGGCCCCTACATGGAGCGGAAGTTCGTCGAGGCCGGCCTGCTCCAGGAGGACGACCCGCGCGTGGTCCGGTCGGGCTTCGTCAAGACCGACCGCCTGATCGACGGCAGCCTCGACCGCAAGAAGCTGCTCGACACCTACGGCTTCGACGGCAGCCGCCCGGTGCTGCTGTACGCGCCCACCGGGCAGAAGCACTGCTCGCTCGACCTCTGCGGCCTGGAGCTGATCCAGAAGCTGAAGGAGACCGACCAGTACGACATCCTGGTCAAGCTCCACGACCACCCGCACGGCTCGACGCGCGACTGGCCGGCCGAGATCGGCGCCCTCCAGGACCGCCACACGATCCTGTCGGACAGCTTCGACGTCATCCCGCTGCTGTTCCTGGCCGACCTGCTGATCAGCGACGCCTCGTCGGTCTCGAACGAGTACGCCCTGCGCGATCGCCCGATGGTCTTCATCGACGTGCCCAAGCTGCTGGCGAAGGCGGCCAAGAAGGAGGGCTCGATGATGGACCTCCAGACCTGGGGCCGCTCCGGCGGTCCGGTGGTCCAGACCGCCGAGGAAGCGGTCCAGGCGGTGGCCGACGGCCTCGCCGATCCGGAGCAGTACTCCGAGGCGCGGCGCAGGATCGCCGCCGACCTGTTCTACAACCCCGGCCAGGCCACCGACTACGCCGTCGACTGGCTGCGCCGGACCTCCTTCCAGCCCGCTCCGGTCGCCTGAGCGCCTCCGGCCTCCAGCCACTCCCCCCCTCGACGTGAACTTCAGCCACTTCCCGCTCCTCACCGGCCTCGCGATCCTCGCCGCGGCGCCCGCCCTCTCGGCCCAGAACACCACCACACGGGTGAGCGTGGGGACCGGCGGCCTCGAGGCCGACCGTTCGAGCAACCGCGCGGCCATGGCCGCCCAGGGCCGCTTCGTCTCCTTCGAGAGCAACGCCACCAACCTGGTGACCGGCGACCTCAATTTCGTGCAGGACGTGTTCGTGCACGACATGCTGCTCGGCACCACCGAGCGCGTCAGCGTGGGTCCCTTCGGCGTGCAGGCCAACGGCGAGAGCAAGCGCTCCACGATCAGCGGGGACGGCAACCTCGTGGCCTTCACCAGCCTGGCCAGCAACTTGGTCGCGATCGACCTGAACCTGACCTACGACATCTTCGTCCACGACCGCGCCGCGGGTACGACCATCCGGGCCAGCGAGTCCACCCTGGGCGTCGAGGGCAATGGCCTGTCGACCCGGCCCGATCTGTCGGCCGACGGCAGTTGCGTGGTCTACCGCAGCCTGGCCTCGAACCTGGTGCCCGGCGACCTGAACCTGATCGACGACGTCTTCCTGAGCGACCTCAACACCGGGGTGACCGACCGCGTCAGCATCTCGACCGCGGGCGTCGAGGGCAACGCCACCAGCGACCGCCCCTCGGTCTCGGGCGACGGCACGCGGGTGGCCTTCTGGAGCGACGCGGACAACTTCGTCACCGGCGACCTGCCGCTGACGCGCGACATCTTCGTGCGCGACCGGGCGACCAGCGAGACCCTCCTGGTCAGCGTCAGCACCGCCGGCCTGCCCGGCAACGGCCCCTCCTCGCGGCCCTCGATCAGCGACGACGGCCGCTTCGTCGCCTTCCACAGCGACGCCTCCGACCTGATCGCGGGCGACACCAACCTGGTCGGCGACGTGTACGTGCGCGACCTGCTGCTGGGCACGACCGAGCGCGTCAGCGTCGCCACCGGCGGCGGCGAGGCCAACGGCCTGTCCAGCGTACCGTCGATCTCCGCCGACGGCCGCTACGTCACCTTCCGCTCGATCGCGAGCAACCTGGTGGCCAATGACTGGAATAACAACGAGGACGTCTTCCTGCACGACCGCCAGACCGGCGTCACCAGCCTCGTCAGCCTGAGCGACGCCAACGTGCTGGGCTTCGGCCAGTCCACCCGCCCGTCGATCTCCGGCGACGGCTCCCTGATCGCCTACCAGAGCACCGCCGCCAACCTGATCAGCGGCGACAACAACCTCGTCGAGGACGTC
>CAZXTO010000090.1:0-11447 GCA_964643675.1 uncultured Planctomycetales bacterium | reverse complement strand
CCTGCTCGGCGTAGGCCCGCACGAGGTAGTTGAGGGGGCCGGCCTGTTGGGGCGGGTCGAGGATCAGGTCGCGGCCGGTGGTCATGGAGACGCGATCCGGGTCCAGGGTGCCGAAGAAGAACTCGGTCCGGGAGGGGTCCTTGTCGGCCTCGGAGATGTCGACCGGGGTCCAGCCGGCCTGCTCGTCGTAGTAGTGGGCCCAGCAGTGATAGCCCTTGACCACGCCCTCGTCCGGCAGCGAGAAGCCGATCGTGAAGCGGGCCGGGATCTCGCGCGAACGGCTCATCGAGATGAACAGGGCGTGGAAGTCGGTGCAGTTGCCGTAGCCGGCCTCGCAGGCCCACTCGGTGCTGCCGGTGCCCCAACCGGTGCCCTCCTTGAGGTAGCGCATGTCGGAGAGCACGCGGTCGTACAAACCGCGCGAGACCGCCGCCGTGCCGCGCCGACCCACCGAGGCCTCGGCCGCCCGCGTGGCCGCCTCTCCGTCCACCGGCACCAACCGGTCGGCGTCGAGGTAGATGTCGCTGGCCTTGCCGTCGGTCACGCCGGCCCGGTCCGTCCGCCGCCACACCCGATAGCGCCAGGTGTAGCGCGTGCCCTGCGGCCCCGTCACCGAGGCGTAGCGGTTGCCGTGGGAGTCGGGGCCGCTGATCTCCCCTTCCTGGGGCTGCTCGAGGATCTCGACCTGCTGGACCCCGTCGGCCCGCGGAATCGGCGCCCAGAGGACCACGTCGGGTCCGGCGGCCGGCAGGTCCACGGTGTACTCCAGCTCGAAGCTGCGAGTCGGGAGGGTCTCGCCGTCGAAACCGGCCTGCGGCGCGCCGCAGGCGGTGGCGAACAGGACCAGGAAGGAACCGGGTTTTCGTAGAATCTTGTGCATGGCGCGCAAGAGTCTACCGGCGCTTCACCCCGCCGGGGTCATGGTCGGCGCGGTCCTCACCGGGGTCGGCGTCTTCCTCGCCGAGTCCCTCGTCGGCCCGCTCCTGAGCCGGTCCATGACCCCGCAGGAAGAACGGGTGATGGGCCTCGTCCACCAACACATCGCCGAGTCCTATGTAGAGCCTCGCGATAAGCAGTGGCTCATGCACCGCGCCGTCGAGGGCATGCTCGACTCGCTCGAGGACCCCTACACCTTCTTCATCGACCCCAACGAGATCCCCGCGCTCGAGGAGGAGTCCTCCGGCAACCTGATCGGGATCGGGGTCATGCTCGACGGCGGCGAGAGCCGGGTCCGCTACCCCATGCCCGGCGGCCCGGCCGAGGCCGCCGGCCTGCGCCCCGGCGACCTGGTGCTGGCGGTCGACGGCGAGGACGTGACCGGGCTGAGCCTCATCGAGGTCAGCGATCTCATCAAGGGCGAGCGCGGCACCTCGGTCCACCTGGCGATGGCGCCGATGGTGGGCGACCCCTACGAGGTCGACATCGTGCGCTCACCGGTCCCGAAGGGCACCGTCGGCAAGATCCGCATGCTCGACGAAGACGCGGGCATCGGCACCCTCGCGATCCGCTCCTTCGCCCACTCCACCCCCGGCGAGCTCGACGCCGCCCTCGACTACCTCGACCAGCAGGGCCTGAACGGCCTGGTGCTCGACCTGCGCTTCAACACCGGCGGCGTGCTCGACGCGGCGGTCGACGTGGCCGCCCGCTTCCTGGAGGGCGAGGTGGTCTGCCGGCTGCAGGAGCGCGGCGGCCCCGGCTCGATTCGCAAGGCCGACCCCGAGCTGAGCCGCTTCCCCGAGCTCCCGCTGGTGATCCTGACCAACAGCCTGAGCGCCTCCGGCAGCGAGGTGCTGGCCGGCGCGCTGCGCGACCACGGCCGCGCGGTGCTGGTCGGCGGTCGCTCCTACGGCAAGGGCGTCTACCAGCAGGTCCACCGCTACCGAAGCGCCAACTTCGCCCTCAAATTCACCGCCGGCTACTACCTGACTCCGTCCGGCCGCATCCTCGAGGGTCACATCGACCCCGACCGCGCCGGCGGCCTCGAGCCCGACCTCGGCGTGGCGGTGCCCTTCGCCGAGGCGCGCGTCGTCCGCGACTGGCTGCGCTACGAGGACCCGCCGCTCGAATACCGCGATCAGGTCTTCGAGCTGTTCCCCGCGGTGGCCGACGTGAAGCCGCCGCCGGACTCGGCGCTCGCCACCGGCCAACGCCACCTCGCCCAGGTGTTGACGCAAGCCTGATGAGTGAAGGTCCGCTGGTCCTCGGCATCGAGAGCTCCTGCGACGAGACCGCGGCGGCGGTCGTGCGCGGCGGGCGCGAGGTGCTGTCCTCGGTGGTCCACAGCCAGATCGCCGACCACGCCGCCTGGGGCGGGGTGGTGCCCGAGATCGCCGGCCGCGGTCACCTCGCCAAGATCGTGCCCTCGGTCGAAGAGGCGCTGCGCGAAGCCGGCGTCGACGGCCCCGGCCTCGACGCGATCGCGGTCACCTCGCGGCCGGGCCTGCTCGGCTCGCTGCTGGTCGGCGTGACCGCCGCCAAGGCCCTGGCCTGGTCCTGGGACAAGCCGCTGGTCGACGTGCACCACATCCATGCGCATATCTACGCCGCGCTGATGTCGCTCGACGAGTGGCGCTTCCCCTACCTCACCCTGGTGGTCTCCGGCGGCCACACCAGCCTCTACCGCACCGACTCGCCGATGGACCACGAGCCGCTCGGCGCCACCCTCGACGACGCCGCCGGCGAGGCGCTCGACAAGGGCGCGGCCATGCTCGGGCTCTCCTACCCCGGCGGACCGTCGATCGAGAAGGCCGGCGCCGAGGGGGATCCGAAGGCCTACCCCTTCAAGCAGCCGATGCTCGACCGCGACTCGCTCGACTTCAGCTTCAGCGGCATGAAGACGGCGCTGCTCTACAAGCTGAAGGGCGCCGGCGGGCGGCGCGAGGACGAGACCCTGCCCGAATCCCGCGACCTGGCCGGCATGGCGGCCAGCTACGAGCACGCCCTGGTCGAGACCCTGGCGCGCAAGTGCATGCGCGCCTGCGAGCAGCAGCGCGTGGACCGGCTGCTGGTCGGCGGGGGCGTCGGCCGCAACAAGCGGCTGCGCGCGCGGCTGGGCGAACGCGCGGCGGCGGCCGGGGTCGAGGTGGCCTTCGCCAAGCCCGAGCACTGCACCGACAACGCGGTGATGATCGCCGGCCTCGGCGGCGCCCGCTTCGCCGCCGGCCACCGCGCCGCGCTGGACCTGGACGTGGCGGCACGATGAAGCGCCGCCGCCGTGGAGGGCGCTGATGGATCGCGCGCGCATCCTCGAGCTCCTGGAGCAGGTGCAGGCCGGCGCCCTGGACCCGGCCGCCGCCGCCGAGCAGCTCGCCACATTGCCGCTGGCGCAGGGCACCGACCTGCTGCTCGACACCCACCGC
The DNA here is from genome assembly GCA_964643675.1 of uncultured Planctomycetales bacterium. GTDB lineage: Bacteria > Planctomycetota > UBA1135 > UBA1135 > UBA1135 > J029. The sequence goes on along the minus strand of CAZXTO010000090.1, from coordinate 8,088 downwards.
GAGCTGCGGACCGGCTTCCCCGAGGCGGTCTACGCCGCCGGCAAGACGCCGCAGCAGGTCGCCGACGCCGTGACCCGGCTGGCCGAAGCGCACGACCGCCTGCTGGTGACCCGCGTCGACGCGGACCACGCTGCCGCCGCGGCCGAGGCGCTGCCGGCGATCGAACACGACCCGCTGGCCCGCACCCTGAGCTGGCGCCGTGAGCCCGCGGTCGAGACCCGGGGCGCGGTCGCGGTGGTCGCCGCCGGCACCAGCGACCTCCCGGTCGCGGCCGAAGCCCAGCGCACGCTCGAGCTGATGGACGTCGCGGTGCGCCGCTACGACGACGTCGGCGTGGCCGGCTTGCACCGGCTGCTCGGCTCGCTCGAGGACCTGCGCCGCGCCGACGCCCTGGTGGTCTGCGCCGGCATGGAAGGCGCCCTTCCCAGCGTGGTCGGCGGGCTCGTGCGAGCGCCGGTGGTCGCGGTCCCGACCAGCGTCGGCTACGGCGCGAATTTCGGTGGCGTGACCGCGCTGCTGGCGATGCTGAACTCCTGCGCGCCGGGCGTGTCGGTGGTCAACATCGACAACGGCTTCGGCGCGGGCTTGGTCGCCGGCCGCATCGCTCGCCGTTGAGACCGGCCCGGGGTCGGCTCCGGGAGGAACCGGCCCCACCTGCCCCATCCGGCGAAGGGGCGGCGCTGGCCGCTTGCCTCCGCCCGGTGGCTGGATTCCTTCATCAGCAGCAGGAGGCCCGCCTAGAAAGTCGGATCCGAATACAAGGTCGTGGTATGTTGATTCGTCGGGCCTCAGGTCCTTCACAGCCTTCCCCTCCTTCTTATCCGCTTGAAGTTCCGCCTCATCGCCCAGCTGGCGCTCGGGTCGTCGGCCTGCGTCTTGCTCCCCTCAGCCACCATCGGGCAATCCGTTGGTGGTACCTGGGGTCTGTGCCGAGCCCTCGAAGGGGTCGGCAGCGGCGATCGCTTCGGCACCGCCGTGGCCGGGGTCGGCGACGTCAACGCCGACGGCTACGACGACTTCCTGGTCGGCGCGGAAGCCGCCGATCCCGGCGGCAAGGCCAACGCCGGCTCGGCCGTGATCTACAGCGGCCTGGACGGCAGCGTGCTGCAGCGCTTCGACGGCAGCTCGAACGGCGACCGGCTCGGCACCGCCGTGGCCGGGGTCGGGGACATCGACGGCGACGGCGCCGACGACGTGGTGATCGGCGCCCCCGAAGCCGACCCGAACGGACTCAGCGCCGCCGGCACCGCGGTGGTCTTCTCCGGCGCGACCGGCGCCTTGCTGTTCCGCTTCGATGGCGCCGCCGCCAATGACCAGCTCGGCAACGCCGTCGCCGGCGCGGGCGACGTCGACGACGACGGCGTGCCGGACATCCTGGTCGGCGCCTACCTGGCGGACCCGGGCGGCGTCTCGCTGGCCGGCTCGGCCTTCGTCTACTCCGGCGCCACCGGCCTGGAGCTTTACCGCTTCGACGGCACCAGCCTCGGCGACACCTTCGGCGGCGCGGTGGCCGGGGTCGGCGACCTCGACGCCGACGGCCACGACGAGGTGCTGATCGGCGCTCACAACGCCGACCCGAACGGGCGGCTCAGCGCCGGCTCGGCCTTCGTCTACTCCGGTTTCGACGGCTCCGAGATGTTCCGCTTCGACGGCGGCAACCCCGACGACTGGCTCGGGATCGCGGTCGGGTCCGCCGGCGACGTCGATCAGGACGGCACCCCAGACCTGGTCGTGGGCGCCGAGAGCGCCTCCCCCTCGACCGTGTTCAAAGCCGGCTCCGCCTTCGTCTACTCCGGGGCCACCGGGCTGCAGCTCTATCAATTCGACGGCGACGTGGCCAACGCCTTCCTCGGCAGCGCGGTCGACGGCGCCGGCGACGTGGACGGCGACGGCTACCCCGACCTCCTGATCGGCGCTGACGGCTACAACCCCGGCAGCCTGGGCAACGCCGGCATGGTGCGGGTCTACTCCGGCGCCGACGGCAGCATGATGCACCAGGTGACGGGGACCGCGACCGGCGACCGCTACGGCTCCTCGGTCTCCGGCGGCGGCGACCAGGACGGCGACGGCCTGCCCGAGGTCGTGGTCGGCGTGCCCAACGCCGATCCCGGCGGCCGCAACGACGCCGGCGTGGTCGAGGTGCTGGGCTACTTCCCCGGGCTGCGCTCCTCGCACCCCAGCGTCAGCGCCGCGGCCGGGGCCGCGGTGGTGCTCGACATCGACTTCCCGGACACCGAAGCCGGCTTCAGCTACGCGCTGCTGGCCTCGCTGGCCGGGACCGGGCCGACCCCCCTGGCCGGGATCCAGGTCCCGCTCAGCTCCGACCCGCTGCTCAGCCGGATGAGCACCGGCAACCCGCCGAGCGTGTTCACCACCCCCTACGGCGTGCTGAACTTCGAGGGCAACGCCGTCGCCGGCCTCACCCTGCCGCCGGGATTCGCCGCGCCCTACATCGGCCAGACCGTGTACTTCGCCGCGCTCAGCTACCAGCCGCCGGCGACCGGCCGGCTGTCCTCGATCGCGGTCCCGATGCTGATCGACCCCTAACGGGATCCGGGCTCATGACCGCCGGCGGCGGGCTTAGCATGCGGGGGTCATGCGTACGCTCCTGCTGTCCTGTTTGCTGACCGCCGCGCTGTCCGGATGCGGAGGCCCCGGACACCTCTCGATGGATGGGGAAACCGCTCGGGCTGTTGACTCGTACGGGGGAGGGGCGGCGCCGGCTGCAGCCGACGCCGCGGCCAGGGCCTCCGGCGCCGAGCCGGCGGGGTCCGACCGCCTCGACTGGTGGCGCGAGGCCCGCTTCGGCCTGTTCCTCCACTGGGGTCTGTACGCGGTGCCCGCCGGCAAGTGGGGCGAGCGCGACACCCACGGCGAGTGGATCCTGACCACCGCCCAGATCCCGGTCGAGACCTACGAGGGCTTCCTCGAGCAGTTCAACCCGGTCGACTTCGACGCCGACGCCTGGGTGCTGGCGGCCAAGGCCGCGGGCATGAAGTACATCGTCATCACCTCGAAGCACCACGACGGCTTCGCGCTGTTCGACTCGGCGGTGAGCGACTTCGACGTGATGGCGACCCCCTTCCAGCGCGACATCATGAAGGAGCTGGCCGAGGCCTGCGCGCGGCACGGGCTGAGGATGTGCTGGTACCACTCGATCATGGACTGGCACCACCCGGACTACCTGCCGCGGCGGGGCTGGGAGCAGCGCTCGGCCGAAGGCGCCGACTTCGACCGTTACGTCGAGTACATGCGGGCGCAGGTGACCGAGCTGCTGACGAACTACGGGCCGATCGGGGTGATGTGGTTCGACGGCGAGTGGGAGCGCACCTGGAACCACGACTACGGTCAGGCCCTCTACGACCTGTGCCTGGAGCTGCAGCCGGAGGTCATCGTCAACAACCGGGTCGACGTCGGCCGCGGCGGCATGGCCGGCATGAGCACCGGCCCGGGCTTCGCCGGCGACTTCGGCACCCCGGAGCAGGAGATCCCGCCGACCGGGCTGCCCGGGGTGGACTGGGAGACCTGCATGACGATGAACCGGCACTGGGGCTACAACGCGGTCGACGACGACTACAAGTCGACCACCGACCTGGTGCAGAAGCTGTGCGACATCGCCTCGAAGGGCGGCAACTTCCTGCTCAACATCGGGCCGACCGCGCGCGGCACCTTCCCCGAGGAGAGCCTCGAGCGGCTGCGGGGCATCGGCGAGTGGATGGAGGTCAACGGCGAGTCGATCCACGGCACCACCGCCAGCCCCTTCGAGGGGCTGGATTGGGGGCGCTGCACGGTGAAGCGGCGCGGCGACGAGACCAGCCTCTATCTGCAGGTCTTCGACTGGCCGCGGGACGGCCGGCTGGTGGTGCCGGGGCTGGGCAACGAGGTGCTGGGGGCGCGGCTGCTGTCCGCCCACGCCAGCAACCCGCAGCTGGGCGTGGAGGCGGACGGCCCCGACCGCGTGGTGCGGCTTCCGAAGTCACCCGCCAATCCCCACGCCAGCGTGGTCGAGCTGGTCGTGGAGGGCGCGCCGATCGTCTACCGCGCGCCGGCGATCCTGGCCGCCGCCGACCAGCTCGTGGAGGAGCTGGAGGTGCGGCTCGAGGTGCCCTCGGAGGGGCTGGAGATCCGCTACACCCTCGACGGCAGCGAGCCCGACCGGCGCTCGTCACGCTACACCGCGCCGCTGGTGCTGACCGACAGCGCGGTCGTGCGCGCGCGCAGCTTCCATCAGGGCCGGGCGGTCAGCGGCGCGGTCGAGCGGCGCTTCACCAAGGTGGAGCCGACGGCCGCGGTGCCGGTGCTGGTCGCGCGGCAGGGCTTGAGCCTGCGCGTCTACGAGGGGGATTGGGACGAGCTGCCCGACTTCGACCAGCTCGACCCGGTGTTCAGCGGCGTGGCGGAGTGGATCGGCCTGCCCGAGGGCCCCGGCGCCGAGTACGAGGCTCGCACCTTCACCGGCTACCTGCAGGTGCCCGCCGACGGCCTGTACTCCTTCCGCCTCAGCAGCGACGACGGCTCGCGCCTGTGGCTGGGCAAGGAGCTGGTCATCGACCACGACGGCCTGCACGGCACGACGGAGAAGGAAGGGACGGCGGCCCTCGCCCGCGGCCTGCACCCGATCCGGGTGGAGTGGTTCAACAAGACCGGCGGCGCGACGCTCAGCCTGAGCGTGTCGCGGGACGGCGGGGAGTGGAAGGAGGTGCCGGCGGGGTGGTTGGTTTGGTGAGGCCAGCACCCAGGCCCGCTCAAGGCAGCACGTCGACCGCCGCCGCGGCCGTCACCAGCTTGCCGTTCTGCGGCGGCGCGTAGCTGGCGGCAGCGAAGCGGAAGGTGCTGCCGAGGTAGGCGGTGGCGGCGCCGGGCGGCAGGCTCAGGCTGGCGGTGGCGTCGCCGGCGGGGTCGAGCTGGCCGGTGGCGCCGCTGAAGACGGGCGGCGGGTTGCCGCCGGCCATCAGGCTGAACAGCCAGTCCTGGGTCAGCGGGAACACCACGCCGCCGATCGCGGTCGGACCGGCGCCGGTGGCGGAGCCGAGCAGGATGTAGGGCAGGCCCGCCTGCGAGTCGGGCAAATCGATCGCGAAGTCGACCTGGCCACCGCTCGCCGCCGAGACGCTGCCGGCGCTGGCGCTGATCCACGGATCGGCCGCGCCGCGGTAGACGTAGACCGAGCCGGCGTTGCCGAGGCCGTTCGGGTCGGTCTCATTGGCGCCGACGGCCAGGTCCAGGAAGCCGTCGCCGTCGGCGTCGAAGCCGCCCTCGGCCTGGAGGCCGAAGTGGTCGTTGTAGGCGTAACCGTCGAAGCGCCGGTGCAGGGCGCCGGTCGCCGAATAGAGGTAGGCGGCGCCGGTGCGGATGGTCCAGGTATCGGCGCCCATCGCGCCGACCAGCAGCTCGACGCGGCCATCGCCGTCCAGATCGCCGGCGCTGCCGACGGCGATGCCGCAGTAGTCCCAGTTGCCCTCGCCCTTGTAGACGGTCAGCAGCTGGCCGGTGGCGCCGGAGTAGAGGAAGGCGCCGCCGGAGTCCTGGATGCCGTTGGCGTCGTAACCGGGCGCGCCGGCCAGGAAGTCCGCCACCCCGTCGCCGTCGGCGTCGCCGACCGCGGCCACCGCGTCGCCGAGGCTGCAGAAGCTGGTCGGGCCGTCGAAGCGGTGCAGGATCGAGCCGTCCAGCCCCGAGTACACATAGGCGCTGCCGGCGTTGGCGAGGCCGTTCGGGTCGGCGCTGTTGGCGCCGGCGAAGATCTCGGGCAGGCCGTCGCCGTTGATGTCGGCCGAGCCGGCCACGTCCTTGCCGAGGTGGTCGTCGGCCGCCTCGCCGTGGATCTCCATCAGCAGGGCCCCGGTCGCGCCGGAGCGCAGCTCGACGGTGCCGGCGTCGTTCATGCCGTTCGGGTCGGTGAAGCGGGCGCCGATCACCACGTCGGGGCGGGAGTCGCCGTCGAGGTCGCCGATGCCGCTCAGGCCGCTGCCGTAGGCCGAGTCGCAGGCGCCGTCGACCTGCCACAGCAGCCCGCCGTTGGCGCCGCTCAGGGCCTGGACGTAGCCGCCGCCGTTGACGCCGCCGAGGCGGGAGCTCACCAGCAGGTCGGGGACGCGGTCGCCGTTCAGGTCGCCCGGCCCCGCCACCATGGTCCCGAACTGGCCGCTGCCGTAGTGATGACGGATCAGCGCGCCGGTGCTCCCGGAGTAGAGCGAGGCGCGGTCGGCCTCATAGGCGCCGACCAACAGGTCCGCGCCGCCGTCGAAGTCGACGTCGCCGACCCAGGCGATCTCCTGCCCGAAGTACTCGCCGGCGGTCAGGCCGTCGAACTGGTGCTGGAGGGTCCAGGTGGCGCCGCCGCCCTGGGCGGCGAGCGGCGCGGAGAGCAGGAGGGCGCAGGGGAGGAGGAAGGCGCGCATGTTCGTGGGGCGGCAGGGAGGGAGGATGGGGGCCAGGTCTCGGGGATCAGGGCTGGACGGTCACGCTCACCGCGTCGCTCGACAACCGCGCGCTCTGCGGCGGGTCGTAGCTGACGCCGGCGTAGAAGAAGGTGGTGCCGATGTAGCTGGTGGCCGCGCCCGGCGGCAGGTCGAGGGTGACGGTGGCCTCGCCGTCGCCGTCCAATGCTCCGAAGACGCCGCCGAAGACGCCGGGCGGGTTGCCGCCGGCGAACATCTGGAACAGCCAGTCGCTGGTCAGCGGCACGAGCTGGCCGCCGATGCTGGTCGGGCCGGTGCCCGTGGCGGAGGCGAGCAGCACGTAGGGCTTGCCGGCCTCGCCGCTCGGGAAGTCGAGCAGGAAGTCGACGTGCCCGCCGCTGGCGGCCGACAGGGCGGCGCTGGAGGCGCTCAGGTAGGGGTCGTGCGCGGCGGTGTAGGTCTTGAAGTAGCCGCCGACCGAGGCCGCCACCGCGACGTCGGCCAAGGCGTCGCCGTTCAGGTCGGCGCCGCCGATCACGGCGCTGCCGAAGGAGTGGTCGAAGCCCTCGGCCTCGATCTCGAACAGCAGGCCGCGCACCCAGGAGTAGACGTAGGCCTTGCCGCCGTCGGGGTGCAGCCCGTCGGCGCGCGGGGCGCCGATGATGACCTCGGGCACGCCGTCGCCGTCGAGGTCGCCGGCCGGGGCCAGCGAGCTGCCGAAGCCGGCGTAGGCCTCCCCGGTGCTGAAGTTGCCGAGCAGGGTCTGGCTGATCGGGCTGAAGGCGTAGACCTCGCCGGCCAGCGGCTGGTGGTTCACCTCCGACAGCGCGGCGCCGATCAGGATGTCGTCCTGGCCGTTGCCGTCCAGGTCGCCGGCGTTGGCGACCACGCCGCCGAAGCCGGAGCCGATGCTGGGCCCGAAGAACTCGCGGAAGCTGGCGCCGTCGTTGCCGCGGCACAGGAACACCGCGCCGATGGTATTGCCCGGGCTGTGCTTGGCATAGTTGGGCGCGCCGATGATGAAGTCGGGGATGCCGTCGCCGGTGACGTCGTTCAGCATGTCGACCGACTCGCCGAAGGAGGCGTAGTCGACCGGGCAGTACACCTCGAGGATGTGCGCGCCGGTCGCCCCGGAGACGATTTAGGCCCCGCCGGCGTCGACCCCGTAGGTGTCGTCGCTGGAGGAACCGATCAGCAGGTCCGGGTGGCCGTCGCCGTCCATGTCCGGCGCCTCGACGATGTCGTTGCCATAGGAGGCGCCCGGCCAGCCCTGCGAAAAGTGCAGCTGCGCCCCGGTGCCGTAGGAGATCACGGTCACGGCGCCGTCGTTGAGGCCGTAGTTCTCGTCGCCGAAGGCCAGGTCGGGGTGGCCGTCGCCGTCCCAGTCCGACAGGCCGGCGACGTGCTGCGCCGGGGAGTGGCTCAGCAGCACCGCGCCGGTCGCGCCCGAGTAGATGGTGACCACGTCGGTGCCCTGCCCGGCCCCGCCGAAGTCCTCGACGCCGTCGAGGTCGAGGTCGCCGAGCCGCTCCCACTCCCCGCCGCTCAGGGAGAAGCGGTTCTGGAGCGTGAAGTCGGGGCCGCCGTACTGGGCGGCGGCGGCAGGAGCGAGGGTGGCCGCGGTCAGGAGGGCGGCGAGGGGAAGGACGGGGGCGGGATTCATCGGGGCGGGGAAGGGGGTTCCCAC
>CAZXTO010000089.1:0-11697 GCA_964643675.1 uncultured Planctomycetales bacterium | reverse complement strand
TTCCTGGCCGAGACCTGCGCCGCCTGGGAGGCGGCCGCCGCGCCGGCGGCCGAGGCCGGCGGCCGGCTGGTGCAGCTGCGCTACGGCGTGGTGCTGGACCCGGAGGGCGGCGCGCTGAAGAAGATGCTGCCGGCCTTCCGCCTCGGCCTGGGCGGCCGCCTCGGCGACGGTCGACAGTGGATGCCGTGGCTCGACCTCGCGCACGCGGTCGGCATGATCGAACACGCGCTCGACCACCCCGAGCTGCGCGGGCCGGTCAACGCGGTGCTCGGTAGCGTCCGCAACGCCGACTTCAGCCGCGCCCTGGGGCGGGTGCTGGGCCGGCCCGCCTTGCTGCCGGCGCCGGCGCCGCTGCTGCGCCTGCTGTTCGGCCAGATGGCGGAGGAGATGCTGCTCGGCGGGCAGCGCGTGCGGCCGGTGGTGCTGGAGCGGAGCGGCTACTTCGGAAAAGAGGGAGCCGCAGCACCGGAGCTGGAGCCGGTGCTGCGGCGGGTGCTCGGCCGGAGCTGAGCGGGCGGACCCCGATCAGGGGTTGATGATCATCAGCGAGCCGGCGCTGCTGAGCCGCAGCGGGCCGCCGGTGTCCCAGCTGATCGCGCAGACCCAGAAGCGACGGCCGGCGAAGTTGGCCAGGTCGCCGGGGCCGGCCGCCAGGGTGGCGGAGGCGTCGCCGTTGACGTCGAGCACGCCGCGCTCGCCGCTCAGGGTGGACGGGTAGTTGCCGAGCCGGGTGTTGAAGAACACCGGGTCCTGCTCCAGCGGCACGGTCAGCCCCTTGAGCACGCTCGGGCCGCGGCCGGCGCCGGAGAACAGCAGGCCGTAGTTGGCGCCGGCTTCGCTGGCAGGGAAGTCGATCGCGAAGTCGATGGTGCCGCCGGCGGCGGCCGACAGGTCGAGCCCGGACAGCACCAGCCAGGGCTGGAAGGACATGATCAGGGCGCGGCCGGTGTCGCCGCCGACGCCGCTGACCTGGGCGCCGGGCTGGCTCATCACCAGGTCGGGGGCGCCGTCGCCGGTGATGTCCTCGCCGCCGCGGACGGTGAAGGCCAGCGAGGCGTGGTGGATGTTGCCGTCGAAGCGGTGCAGCAGCGCGCCGCTGGCGCCGTCGTAGATGAAGGCGGTGCCGCCGTGGTGGATGTGGTTCGGGTCGTGGCCGGGCGAGCCGGCGACGAATTCGGCGTGGCGGTCGGCGTTGAGGTCGCCGAGGCCGGTCACGGTGCGGCCGAGCACGTCCTCGTCGATCGAGCCGCGGATCTCGTGGATCACCGAGCCGTCGACGCCGGAGTGGGCGACGACCGCGCCGGCGTTGATCGAGAAGGGCTCGCCGATGGCGCGCGGAGAGCCGCTGACCAGGTCGGGCACGCCGTCGGCGTCGATGTCGCCGCCGGCGGCGAGGGTCTCGCCGCGGAAGGCGCGCTCACGCGGGCCGAGGTGCTCCCAGATCAGGCTGCCGTCGGCGCCGGAGTAGGCGTAGACCGCGCCGGCGTTCTTCTTGCCGGCGTTGTCGAAGCCCCAGGCGCCGCCGGCGTAGTCCTCGACGCCGTCGCCGTTCATGTCGCCGGCGCGCGAGACGCCGTAGCCGAGGTGGGCGCCGGGGTTGGCGCCGTACTGGCGCTGCAACACGGCCCCGTCGATGCCGGACAGCAGGTAGATCTTGCCGGCGCCGTTGATGGCGCCGTCCCAGGCGCCGTGGGCGCCGAGCACCAGCTCGTCGGCGCCGTCGCCGTTGGTGTCGGCGATGGCCGCGACCGAGTAGCCGAGCTGGTCGCCGGGCTTCACGCCGTCGGCGCGCAGCAGCAGGCTGCCGTCGGCGCCGGAGTAGGCGTAGACCGAGCCGGCGCCCTTGCGGCCGCCCGGGTCCTCGTAGGGCGCGCCGATCAGGATGTCGGCCACGCCGTCGCCGTTGATGTCCTCGAGGCCGGCGACGCTGGTGCCGAAGCTGGCGTTGGCGCTCTCGCCGTGGAAGACCCACAGGTCGCTGCCGTCGGCGCTGGAGCGCACGTACACCGAGCCGGCCATGTTGAGGCCGTTCGGGGAGGCGTCGTCCTCGGAGATGATCAGGTCGGGGAGGCCGTCGCCGTCCAGGTCGCCGACGAAGTCGAGCGCGCGGCCGGCGTGGTTGTCGGCGGCGTGGCCCGGGAAGGAGACCGGAGTGGCCCACTCGCCACCGACGATCTGGGCGGCTGCGGGCGAGGCGAGGAGGAGAGCGACGAGCGGAGCGGCGGCGTACACCGCCCCCGCAGGAAGGGCAGAAGGGGATCGGAGCATGTCAGGTCAGGGGATGAATCGGGCGCGAGGGGACCGCCCGGTGCCATCGGGGATGGGTTCCCAGTCTAACGGGGATGTCAAGGCAGGACGCTGAAACTCGCGGCGGCGCTGCTCCGGATCAGGCCGGTGCCGGGCTGGAGCGAGACCGCGCAGACCCAGAACTGGAGGCCGGCGAAGGCCGCCAGGTCTCCCGGCGCGGCGTCGAGCACGGCCAGAGCCTCGCCGTTGGCGTCCAGCAGCCCCTGGCCGCCGGTGAGGAAGCTCGGGTAGTGGCCGAGGGTGGTGTGGAAGAAGGTCGAGTCCTGGGTCAGCGGGATCTCCAGGCCGGCCAAGATGCTGGGACCGGCGCCGCTCTTCGAGAACAGCAGGCCGTAGTCGAGGCCGGCGTCGGCGAGCGGGAAGTCGAGGGCGAACTCGAGCCGGCCGCCGGCGGCGGCGGACAGGGAGGCGGCCGAGAGCTGCAGCAGCGGGCGGTAGCTGAACAGGAAGGCGTGGCCGGCGTCGAAGCCGGCGCCGGGGTCGCCGCCGGGCGCTCCCACCAGGTAGTCGAGGCGGCCGTCGCCGTCGGCGTCGGCGGCCCCGGCCGCGGCCAGGCCGAGGTTGTCGGCCGGGGTGGCGCCGGGGAGGCGGTAGAGCAAGGCGCCGTCGCCGCCGCCGAGCACCAGCAGCTCGCCGGCGTCGGCCTTGCCGGAGGGGTCGGAGCCGGGCGAACCGACCAGGAGGTCGTCGTCCCCGTCGCCGTCGAGGTCGCCGGCCGGGGCGACCGCCGAGCCCAGTCCCTGGTTGTCGCTGGAGCCGCGCAGCTCGAACAGGATCGCGCCGTCGACGCCGGAGTGGACCGCGACCGCGCCGGCAGAGAGGGCGTACGGCTTGCCCAGCGAGCGCTGGGAGCCGTCGAGCAGGTCCGGGACGCCGTCGCCGTCGAAGTCGCCGGCCGGCGCCAGGGCCTCGCCGCGGTGGGCGTAGAGGCGCAGCCCGTCGTACTGCCACAGCAGGCTGCCGTCGGCGCCGGAGTAGGCCATCACCGCGCCGGCGTTGGCGATCGCGTGGGTCTCGACGCCGTAGCCGCCGACGGCGATGTCGGGTACGCCGTCCAGGTCGAGGTCGCCGGGGCCGGTGACCCCGAAGCCGAAGTGGGCGTGGTCGTGCGGGCCGGCGAAGTTGTAGATCAGGGCGCCGGTGGCGCCGGAGACCACCACCGCGCGGCCGGCGTGGCGCACGGTGTCGTTGAAGGCGGCGTGCGAGCCGATCACCACGTCGGCGGCGCCGTCGGCGCCGGAGTAGAGGGTGGCGGTGCCCGCCTCGGCGCGACCGCCGGGCGCGTCGTAGGGAGCGCCGACCAGCAGCTCGGCCACGCCGTCACCGTTCACGTCCCCCACCGTCGCCAGGCAGACGCCGAACAGGGCGCCGGCGGTCGCGCCGTGCAGCTCGAGCAGCACGGTGCCGTCGAGGCCGGAGTGGACGCGGACCGTGCCGGCTTCGCTCAGGCCGCCAGGGGAGGCGAGCGGCGAACCCACCACCGGGTCGGCCAGGCCGTCGCCGTCGAAGTCGCCGCCCAAGGCCACGGCGCGGCCGGCGCGGTCGCCAGGGAAGGAGCCGTCCACCTGCAGCAGCTGGGGCCAGTCCCCGCCGACGATCTGGGCGCCCGGCAGAGCAGGAGGGAGGGCGACCGCCAACAGGAGGGCAGCCGGGAACGCCGCGGAGGGGAGGAGAGAGGGCATGGGTCTCCAGTCGTTGACCGGATCTCGATGGTGGCGGCGGGATCAGGAAGCTGTTTCCAGCCTACCCCAGGAAAGCAAGTTCCTGCCCCTGTCTCCGGGAAAAAGGGTCCCGAAACAGAGTATTGAGGGTCTCAAAGAGAACTTCGGTCACGGCCGAAAGACATCAAGAATGGGCGAACCTAAGCCAGACTCAATCCGTCCACCTCTTGGATATTCTGGCGCAAGCTCTTTGCCCGTCCCCACCTACAGCCCTCTGCCTGCCCCTGGCGGAATGCTGCCTCCCCACTACCCCTGCCTCGCCTCGTCGCCCCGGTCCAGCCGGGTCGCCCGCGGCGTGCGTCGCCCCTCATGAGCGAATTCCAGCTCCGAAGCCTGACCGGTCCCGAGGTCTACCGCAAACACCCGGCAGCCTGGACCGAGCTGCTGGAGCGCTCTGGCCATCCGTCCTTCTTCCTGCGCAGCGACTGGCTGGAGATCTGGTCGGCGGTCTGCGGTCAGGACCGAGACCACGTCTTGCTGGTGGCGGAACAGGACGGGCGTTGGGTCGCCGGCATGCCGCTGGTGCACGGCCAGGGCCGGCTCGGCGCGCGCCGCCAGGTTCCCAAGCTCGAGTTCGCGGGCGCGCCGTGGTTCGACCGCATGGAGATCCCCGCGATCAGCGAGCAGGTGCTGGTCGATTTCCTGCGTCAAGCCCTCGCCTGGGCCCGTCGCGAACGCCGCGGCTGGATCGCGATGGCGCTCGAGGAGCTGCCGGAGGACTGCCCCACCTTCCGCGCCCTGGAGCAGCTCGCCGGCGAGGACGAGTTCCCGCTCTACACCCAGCTCGCCTCGCGCGCCCCGATGGTGGTGCTCGACGAAGGCGGCCGGCTCTCCCCCCGCTACGCCCGCAAGCTGCGCGCCTCGCACCGCAGGCTGGCGGAGCTGGGCGAGCACCAGATCGAGTTCTTCCTGCCGAGCGAGGACCAGGTCGACTCCCTGATCGAGGAGTTCCGCGCGGTCGAGGACCGCAGTTGGAAGGGAGAGCAGGACGTCGGCGTGTTCCGCACCGGGCCCCCCGGCGACTTCTTCACCGCCCTCTGGCGGCGGCTGTGTCCGCTCGGCGACCTCGCCGTCGGCACCCTGCGGGTGAATGGCCGCCTGATGGCCTACCACTGGGGCTTCCGCCACCGCGGCCGCTTCCTGGCCTACAACCTGGCGCAGCTCCCCGAGGCCAACGCCTTCCACGGCGGCCTGCTGCTGCTCAACCACCTGGTCAAGCGCGGCCACGAGCTCGGCTTCGACATCCTCGACGCCTCCCGCGGCTCGCTCGAGATCCCCAATTTCATCGGCGCCTACCACGGCCCGGTGCGGCTGCAAGGCCACGCCACGATCTACAACCGCGGCATCAAGGGGCAGGCCATGCGCCTGCTGCGCCACGGCGTCTTCCCGGCCGCCCGCGCCGTGCTCGGTCAGCAGCAGCCGCCGGCCTTCCCGCAGCCGACGGAGCCGCCGGGCAGCTACGACGAGGTCTGAGCCCCCGGCGCGAGCGCGCCGAGGGCCCAGCGAGGAAATGGATGATGGGAGCGGGCCGCCATCACACGGCGGGCGAAGATCAAGGATCCTCCAGCCCGATCCCGCCTCCATCATCCAAGGTTCGGTCTAGGGGTTCTTGTAGTCCGCCTTCGGGCCCAGGTAGTACCACCAGTTGAGCACCGCGCAGAGGGCGTAGAAGGCCGCCAGGCCGTACATCGCGATCTCCGGCGTGGCCGCCTTCATCTGCTCGCCGATCAGCTTCGGGATCAGGAAGGCGCCGTAGGCGGCGACCGCCGAGGTCCAGCCCAGCACCGGGCCGGCCTGCTCCTGGTTGAAGACCATCGAGATGGTCCGGAAGGTGGAGCCGTTGCCCACGCCCGTCGCCGCGAACAGGATCACGATGAGGACGAAGAAGGGCATGAAGTACTCCTCCGGAGTCATCGACTGGTAGGCCTGGGCGGAGAAGTAGCCGACCCCGATCGCGGACAGGGTCATGATGATCGCCACCACCTGGGTGACGATGGCGCCGCCGACCTTGTCGGAGAGCATGCCGCCGAGCGGCCGGATCAGGGCGCCGACGAAGGCGCCGACCCAGACGAACATGAAGGTCGCGGGGGCGTTCGGGTTGTTGCCGTCAGGCGACAGCACGCCGTCGACCATGCCGCCGTGCACCATCACGCCGTCGACCATGCCGTGCTGGAAGCCGAAGATGAATTTGATGGCCAGGCCCACGGCGGCGGAGAAGCCGATGAAGGAGCCGAAGGTCATCGTGTAGATGATGGTCATCACCCACGTGTGCTTGTTGCCGAAGATCTTGTACTGGCGGTTCAGGTTGCCCTTGATCTCCCCTGGCGACAGCGCCTTCATCAGGATGACGGTCAGCGCGATCACCCCCGGCAGCACGATCCACTTGACCCAGGTCAGGGCCACGAACTTGAGGATGAAGAACAGGCCGGCGCCGGCGGTGGCGAAGCCGATCAGCAGCAGCCAGCTGATGCGACCGAAGGAGACCAGCGGGCTCTTCAGGCCCGGCGTGACCGCCTCGGTCGTGATGTTGTTCATCTTGGTCCAACCGAGGATCGCCAGCGGGATGAGCCAGTACATCCACACCCAGCCGGCGCTCGAGAGCCAGGTCTCGGACTCGGCCGGGATGCGCTTGAAGATCGTGCCGCTGGTGGTCTCCAGGATCATCGGAGCGCCGCTCAGGCCGCCGGCGATGGCGGCGGTCATGCAGAGCGGGATCAGGATCTGCATCGTCGTGACGCCGAAGTTGCCGAGGCCGGCGTTCATGCCCAGGGCGTAGCCCTGCACCTTCTTCGGGTAGAAGAAGCTGATGTTCGACATCGAGGAGGCGAAGTTGCCGCCGCCGATGCCGGACAGGAAGGCCAGGATCTGGAACACCCACAGCGGCGTCTCCGGGTCCTTCAGGAAGTGCGCCGCCCCCAGGGACGGGATCATCAGCAGCGCGGTGGTGAAGAAGATCGTGTTGCGGCCGCCGGCCAGGCGGATGAAGAAGGTGCTGGGGATCCGCAGGGTCGCGCCGGTCAGGCCGGCGATGGCCGTCAGCGTGAACAGCTCCGACTGGTCGAAGCCGAAGCCCAGGTTCTTCATCTGGACCGTGATGATGCCCCACATCAGCCACACGGCGAAGCCGCACAGCAGGCTGGGGATCGAGATCCAGAGGTTGCGGGTGGCGGTCTTCTTGCCGGTGGTCTCCCAGAACTGGGGGTCTTCGACCTCCCACTTTTCGAGGTTGGCGCTCATCCGTGAGTCTCCGGGGCGGCGTCAGCGAGGGCCGGCGCGGGGTTGGCGTCGTTCTCCATCACGTCGTCGTGGTGGGCGTCGGCGAAGGAACCCTTGGGCTCCTTGAGGAACAGCGAGCAGACGAAGCAGAAGATCGCGCAGCCGCAGATGGTGAGGAAGAAGGTGCTGGCCTCGGAGACCAGGCTGAAGACGGTCAAGAAGATCACCGCGCCGACGTTGCCGTAGGCGCCGACCATGCCGGCGATCTGGCCGGTGACGCGCTTCTTGACCAGCGGCACGATGGCGTAGACCGCGCCCTCGCCCGCCTGCACGAAGAAGGAGCAGATCATGACGACGCCGATGGCGACCGGGATCGGCCAGGTGTGGCCGAGGCGGCTCATCAGGAAGTAGCCGACCGCGAGGCCGCCGATGAGGAAGGACAGGGTCCGCCGGCGCGAGCCCAGCTTGTCCGACAGGAAGCCCCCCATCGGCCGCGCGAACAGGTTCATCATGCCGAAGGCGCCGCCGAACAGCCCGGCCCACTTGGGGTCGAGCTCCCAGGTGCCCTGGAAGAAGGAGGGCAGCATCGAGACCACCGCCAGCTCGGAGCCGAAGGTGACGAAGTAGGACAGGTCGAGGATCGCGACCTGGCGGAACTCGTACTTGTCCTCCTCGGAGTAGCCCTTGCGCAGCTGCGGCGCGTTGACGGTCCAGGCCTTCCAGGCCTGGAACACGAACACCGACACCAGGATGCCGTAGGTGACGTGCTTGCCCTGGGTAGGCAGGTAGTCCGCGCTCCACAGCTTCCAGGCCAGCAGGCCGAGCGCGAACAGCATCGGCAGCTGCATGAAGATCAGGCCGTAGAGGGAGGACCAGGAGGTCACCTCCATGGCGCCGCCCCGCTTGGGGCGGTGGTAGGTCTTGCCCGGCGGGGTGTCGGTGACCGAGTTGTAGTAGACGAAGCCGTAGATGAAGCAGGTCAGGCCGGTGGCGACGATCGCCCAGCGCCAGCCGTCAGGCCCGCCGAAGAAGGACAGCGCGACGGTCGGCAGGATCCAGGCCGAGGCGGTGGAGCCGAAATTGCCGAAGCCGCCGTAGATCCCCTCGGCCTCGCCGACGTCTCGGGGCGGGAACCACTCCGCGACCATCCGGATGCCGATCACGAAGCCGGCGCCGATCACGCCGAGCAGCAGGCGGCTGATCACCGCCTGGATCATCGAGTCCGCGAAGGCGAACACGAAGCACGGGACCGACATGACGATCAGCAGCCCCGAGTAGACCTTCCGTGGCCCGAACCTGTCCAGCAGCATGCCGATGACGATGCGCGCCGGGATCGTCAGCGCCACGTTGCAGATGAACAGGATCTTGATGTTCTCGCTGTTCAACCACTCCAGGTTCCCGATCATGGTCGTGGCCAGGGGGGCCATGTTGAACCACGCCATGAAGGTGAGGAAGAACGCGAACCATGTCATGTGCAGGATCCGGTGCGGACCGCTGAATGACAGGAAGCGGAGCGGATTGAACTGCTTGTTGACAGCGGCACCCATGTCGGACTCAGTCGGCGTTGCGGACCTTGTTGCGGTCGCGGTTCCAGAGGACGACCTGCGGACGACGCCACAGGTACGGGTTCGGCACCACCAGCACGTGCACCAGGCGGGTGAAGGGGAAGATGCCGAAGATCAGGAAGGCGTTGATGAAGTGCAGCTTCACCAGCCAGGGCATCGCCGAGACGTAGCTGGCGTCGGGCTGGAAGCTCAGCAGCGACCACAGCCAGGGGCTGGCCGAGCTGGCGAACCAGGAGCTGCCCCAGCCGTGGAACATCGCCACGCCGAGGCCGGACAGGACCTGGACCAGCAGCACCGCGTAGAGCAGCCAGTCCGCCCAGTTGGTGACCCGGCGCGCGCGGCTGTGGGTGACCCGCCGCATGACGATGTTGAACAGGCCGATCAGCGTCACCAGCGCCATGCCGAAGCCGCTCACCTCGAGCAGCAGCAGGCGCGCGCCGCTGGCGTTCCAGCCCAGCAGCTGCTGCGGCAGCAGGAAGGCGAACAGGTGCAGCGCCAGGACCGAGAGGATCCCGTAGTGGAACGGCACCGAGCTCCAGAAGTGCTTGCGGTTCTCGAGGAACTGCGAGCTGAGGCTGGAGTAGGTGAAGGGCCGCATCCGGTAGCGCAGGATCGTGACCAGCAGGAACACGCCCAGCGTGAAGTAGGGCAGCACGACGAAGAGCAGGAGATCGGTCATGGTCAGCAGCAGCCCTGGCTCGGGACGCGAGCCGGCGCGAGGTGGAGCTTCAGGACCTCGAGGACGGCGTCGAGCACGCCCTCGTAGGGATGGGCGCCGGCGGCCAGGGCCACCGCGATGCGCTCGACGGAAGGGATCACGGTCTGGGCCGCCAGCTCGCCGGCGTCGCCCGGGTCGATCCGGGCCAGCACGGGGAGAACGTGGCACAGGTGGTCGGGCAGCTCGCCGGTCTCGGCGAGGCCGTGTTCGCGCAGCAGCTCCCGCATCCGGACCAGGAAGGCGCCGCGGGTGTAGTTCTCGCCGAAGGCGTGCCACCCGATCTCGAGCGCCGCCTCCTGGCTGACGTCGAAGGTGCGGGTGAACTGCTCCTCCAGCTCGCCGTCGCGGCAGCCGCGGACCCACTCGAGGAAGGGCTGCAGGCGTTCGCCGGCCTCCGGGCTGCCGGCGGCGACCTGCGCCACCCAGCCCTCGGCGGCGGCGGCGAAGCCGTCCACCGGGTAGGAGACCAGGCGGGCCAGGGCGTCGTGGACTTCGGGGGAGGGGCGCATGCTCAGACCCGCATCGGCGCGGTGCGGTTGCCGAAGCCGACCGACTTCTTGTGTTCCAGCGGGTCGCCGAGCGCCTCGATCGCCATCTCGCGCTGGGCGGGCGGGATCACGAAGCGGTCGTCGAAGGTCGCCAGCGAGGTCAGCTGGTAGATCGCCTCGGCCTGCTCCCGGCTGCAGTCGGCCTCGAGCAGGGCGCGGTCGGCGGTGGCCTCGTCGACGTCCCCCACCGTCTGGTGGCGGCGCCACATCCGCACCGCCGACTGCTTGCGCAGGGCGTAGCGGACCTTGGACTCGTTGCCGGCCCCGAACAGGCTGGTCAGGAACTGGAGCGGGACCCGCGCCTGCTCGATGTCGGCGAACAGCTCCTCGCTCTCGTTGTAGGTGCCGTTGGCGTTGGCCGAGGCCACCACCGGGCTCAGCGGCGGCACGTAGAACACCATCGGGAAGGTGCGGGCCTCGACGTGCAGCGGCAGGCCCAGCCCCCACTCCTTGACGAACTTCCAGGTCGGCGACTGCTGGGCCGACAGGATCACGGCGTCGGTGATGCCGTTGGCCTTGGCCCCGGCGATCACCTCCGGGTCGTTGGGGTCGAGGATCAGGCCGCGCTGGGCCTCGACCAGGTCCTGGTCCCCGGCGCGGGCGGCGTCGGCGATCTTGGAGGCGTCGTACAGCACGTTGCCGAGGTAGCGGATCCGGCCGACGCAGCTGTGGAAGCAGGCCGGGGCCTGCTGGGTCTCGACGCGCGGGTAGCACAGGATGCACTTCTCCGACTTGCCGGTCGACCAGTTGAAGTAGACCTTCTTGTAGGGGCAGGCCGGCACGCAGGAGCGCCAGGCCCGGCAGCGGTCCTGGTTGAGCAGCACGATGCCGTCCTCGCCGCGCTTGTAGAGCGCGCCCGAGGGGCAGCTGGCGACGCAGGCCGGGTTCAGGCAGTGGTTGCAGATCCGCGGCATGTAGAAGAAGGCCAGCCGCTGGATCTCGAACATCTGCTGCCGCACCTCCTCCGGCAGGCCGTCGAGGTTGGGGTCGTTCTCGGCGTACACCGGCGAGCCGCCGAGGTCGTCGTCCCAGTTCGGACCGGCCTCGATGTCGATGTACTCGCCGGTGACCATCGAGATCGGCCGCGCGGTGGGCTGGTCATCGCCCTCGGGGGCGTTGAACAGGTCCTCGTAGCGGTAGGTCCACGGCTCGTAGTAGTCGTCCATGCTGGGCATGGACGGGTTGTGGAAGATGTTCGGGATGATGCGCGCCTTGCCGGTCGAGCGCAGCCGCAGCCTCCCGTCCTTCAGCTCCCAACCGCCGCGGTACTTCTCCTGGTCCTCCCAACGCGAGGGGAAGCCGGTGCCCGGCTTCGTCTCGACGTTGTTCCACCACATGTACTCGGTGCCTTCGCGGTCGGTCCAGATGTTCTTGCACGCGATGCTGCAGGTGTGGCAGCCGATGCACTTGTCCAGGTGGAAGACCACCGAGATCTGCGAGCGAACGTCCATGTCGGTTCTCCTTCTCCGCCCTTACCAGATGAGTTCGGGGAGCTTGCGGACCAGGATGTGCGTATCCCGGTTGCAGCCGATCGGGCCCCAGTAGTTGAAGTGGTAGGTGAACTGCCCGTAGCCACCGACCATGAGGTTGGGCTTGAGCCGGGTCCGGGTCAGGCTGTTGTG
>CAZXTO010000088.1:0-11731 GCA_964643675.1 uncultured Planctomycetales bacterium | reverse complement strand
AAGCGCTACTCCCCCGGATTCCGGCTCGGCGCTGACTGGACCTGGATCGGGGACGCCGCCGCCCCCGGCACCGCCGGTTCGGGCGATGACGCGGTCGCCCTGGTCCTGGGCCTGGACCTGCCGCTGCGCCGCAGCCGCCTCGACGCCGACCTGGCCCAGGCCCGGGCCCGCGAAGCCGAGGTCGAGGCCCGCCGCCGAGACCTCGAGCTGCGGCTTGGCGCCGAGCTCGAGATGGCCGCCTACCGCTACCGCGACGCGGACCGCCGCGTCGCCCTCTACCGCGAGGGACTGGTCGCCAAGAGCGAGGAGTCCTTCCAGAGCACCCTGACCGCCTACCAGGCGGCGGCCATGCCCTTCGACGCGGTGGTGGACGCCGCGCGCCTGCTGCTGGAGTTCCAGCTCGAGCTCGCTCGAGCCGAGACCGACCGCCTGCAGGCCACCGCGACCGCCGAGCGCCTCACTGGACTCGTCCTGCTCCCGTTCTGATCATGCGCCTCTCACCCACCCGACTCGCGATCCTCCTGCTCGCCGTCCTGCTGGCCGGCTGGCTGCTCGGCCGCTGCTCGGCCCCCGAACCGAGCGACGCGGACACCCCGGCCTCGGCGGCCGACGACGAGGCCGCAGCGGCAGAGCCGGTCGTCTGGACCTGCTCGATGGATCCGCAGATCCAGCTGCCCGAGCCGGTGCCCTGCCCGATCTGTGGAATGGACCTGATCCCGCTGGTCGCCAGCGACGGCGCCGACCCGCGCGCGCTGTCGATGAGCGAGGGGGCCAAGGCCCTGGCCGGCATCCAGACCGCGCCGGCGGTGCGGCGTGAGGTCGCCCACGAGCTCCAGCTGGTCGGCAAGGTCGAGTTCGACGAGACCCGGGTTGCGACGATCACCTCCTGGGTACCGGGACGACTGGAGCGACTCTACGTCGACTACACCGGAGTGGCGGTGCGGCCGGGCGACCACCTGGTCGACCTCTACAGCCCCGAGCTCTACGCCGCGCAGCAGGAGCTCCGGCAGGCGATCCAGACCGCGGCCCGCCTGAGCGGCAGCGCCGTGGAGAGCCTCGATCTCGCCAGCAGCTCCGTGGTGGCGGCGGCGCGGGCCAAGCTGCGCCTGCTGGGTCTGGCGCAAGATCAGATCGAGGCCATCGAACAGAGCGGCGAGCTGCTCGAGCACCTGACCATCCGGGCTCCCATCGGCGGCGTGGTGATCCACAAACGCGCGCTCGAGGGCATGTACGTCGAGGAAGGCTCGCCGATCTACACCATCGCCGACCTTTCCAAGGTCTGGGTCCAGCTGGCCGCCTACGAATCCGACCTGGCCTGGTTGCGCTATGGCCAGGAGGTCGAGTTCGAGGTCGAGGCCTACCCGGGCGAGCCCTTCCACGGCCGCATCGCCTTTATCGATCCGGTGCTGGAGGACGCCACCCGGACCGTTCGCGTGCGCGTGAACGTCGACAACCCCGAGCTGCGGCTGAAGCCGGAGATGTTCGTCCACGCCACCGTGCAGGCCATGCTGACGCCGCACGGCAAGGCGGTCGAGGCAGACCTGGCCGGCAAGTGGATGTGCCCGATGCACCCCGAGGTGGTGGCGGACGGGCTCGAGGCCTGCGCCGAGTGCGGCATGGACCTGGTGCCGGTGACCGAGCTCGGCTTCGTCACGCGGCCGGCGGAGGAGCCGCCGTTGGTGATCCCGGCCACCGCCCCGCTCCTGACCGGGCGGCGGGCGGTGGTCTACGTCGAGCAGCCCGACGCCGACCGGCCCAGCTTCAGCGGACGCGAAGTGGTGCTGGGTCCGCGGGCCGGAGACTGGTATGTGGTCCGCGAGGGGCTGGAGGAAGGCGAGCGGGTGGTCGTGAAGGGCGCATTCAAGCTCGACAGCGAGCTGCAGCTCAAGGCCAAGCCGAGCATGATGAACCCGGACGAGCAGGAGGATGCCGCCGGCCCCGCCTTCGAGGCCCCCGAGGCCTTCCGCCGCCAGCTGGGCGCGCTGCTGGGGCCGGCGCTGCGCGTGCAGGAGGCGCTGGCCGCCGATCAGCTGGGCGCGGCCAAGGCGCCCGCACGGGAGCTGCTCGCGGCCCTCGACCAGGTCGAGGTGGCGCTGCTGACCGGCGCCGCCCACCAGGCCTGGATGAAGTCGAACGGCGCGCTCCGGCGCGGCGCCTCGGGCGTGCTCGCCGAGGAGGAGATGGAGGCCGCGCGGGCCGCCTTCCAGGACCTCAGCGACGGCCTGATCCGCGGCCTGCGCCACTTCGGCTACGAGGGCGGACCGGAGGCCGTCCAGGTCACCCACTGTCCGATGGCCTTCGACGACGCCGGGGCGGACTGGCTGCAGCTGCCGGGCACCGTCGCCAACCCCTACTTCGGCGCGATCATGCCCCGCTGCGGCAGCGCGGTGGAGCTGCTGGGGCTCGAGGCCGCGGCAGCGGCGGGCGAGGAGGCCGCTGACCGCGGTGGCCCCGCCGAGCGGGCGGACACGTTCGAGGAGGAGCTCACTCCAGCCGCGCTCCTCGGGCGCCTGCTGATTCCCTATCTGGCGGCGCAGGAGGCGCTCGCGGAGGACCACCTGGAGGCCGCCGGCGACGCCGCCGGCGACCTGATCGACGCGCTGCGGCAGGACGGGGCGGTCCCACTCGCCGAGGAGGAGGCCGCTGCCTGGCAGGCCGGCCGCGAGCGGCTGCGGGGGGCCGCCAAGCAGCTGTTCCGGGCCGACGAGCTCGAAGCCGCGCGACAGGCCTTCGATCAACTCAGCCAGGCCCTGGTCGCTGCTTTGGACCGCTTCGGCTACGCGCGGGCCGCGGGTGAGCTGCAGCTCTATCACTGTCCGATGGCCTTCGGCAACCGCGGCGCCGACTGGATCCAGGCCGGCGACACCACCGCCAACCCCTACTTCGGCGCGGCCATGCTGCGCTGCGGCAGCGCCGTGCGCGCGCTGCCGCGGGAGCGCTGAGCGATGCTGGGCAAGCTGCTGCGGTTCTGCCTCGAGCAGAAGCTGGTGGTCGTCCTGCTGCTGGCCTTCGTCTGCGGCTGGGGCGCGATGGTGGCGCCCTTCGACTGGGAGCTCGGCGGCCTGCCGCGCGACCCGGTGCCGGTCGACGCCATCCCCGACATCGGCGAGAACCAGCAGATCGTCTTCACCGAGTGGATGGGCCGCTCGCCGCAGGACGTCGAAGACCAGGTCACCTATCCGCTGACGGTGTCGCTGCTCGGCGTGCCAGGCGTGAAGACGATCCGCTCCTACTCGTACTTCGGCTTCTCGACGGTCTACGTGATCTTCGAGGAAGGGGTCGAGTTCTACTGGTCGCGGACGCGGGTGCTGGAGAAGTTGAACAGCCTGCCGGCGGGCACCCTGCCCGACGGCGTGCAGCCGGCGCTCGGGCCGGACGCCACCCCGCTCGGCCAGATCTTCTGGTACACGCTCGAGGGCCGCGACCCCGACGGCAACCCGACCCGTGGCTGGGACCTGGACGAGCTGCGCAGCGTGCAGGACTGGCAGGTGCGCTACGCCTTGCTCGCCACGGAGGGCGTGGCCGAGGTTGCCTCGGTCGGCGGCTTCCTGCGCGAGTACCAGGTCGACGTCGACCCGGACGCGATGCGCGCCCACGGCGTGACCCTCGACGAGGTCTTCCGGGCGGTGCGCGACTCGAACCTCGAGGTCGGCGCGCGGGTGGTCGAGATCAACCGGGTCGAGTACTTCGTGCGCGGCCTGGGCTGGATCGAGGACGTCGCCGACCTGGAGGAGTCGGTGGTCAAGGCCACCGCCGGCGTGCCGATCCGCCTGCGCGACGTCGGCCACGTCTCGACCGGCCCGGCCCAGCGTCGCGGCGCCCTCGACAAGGGCGGCGCCGAGGCGGTCGGCGGCGTGGCGGTGGTCCGCTACGGCGAGAACCCGCTGCAGGCGATCAAGAACCTGAAGGAGAAGATCGCCGAGATCGCGCCCGGGCTGCCGCGCAAGGAACTGGAGGACGGCACCTTGTCGCAGCTGACCATCGTGCCCTTCTACGACCGCTCCGGGCTGATCCAGGAGACCCTGGGCACGCTCGACGAGGCGATCCGGCTCGAGGTGCTGGTGACGATCCTGGTGGTCGTCTTCCTGATGCTGCACCTGCGGGCCTCGCTGCTGATCTCGGCCCTGCTGCCGGCGGCGGTGCTGTTCACCTTCATCTTCATGCGCCTGGCCGGGGTGGAGGCCAACATCGTGGCGCTGTCCGGCATCGCGATCGCGATCGGCACGATCGTCGACATGGGCATCGTGCTGACCGAGAACATCCTCGAGCGGCTGCGCAAGGCGCCGCCGGGCAGCGCGCCGCTCGAGGTCGTGTGGCAGGCGGCCACCGAGGTCGGCTCGGCGGTGCTGACCGCGGTGGCGACCACGGTCGTCAGCTTCCTGCCGGTGTTCACCATGATCGGCGCCGAGGGCAAGCTGTTCCGGCCGCTGGCCTTCACCAAGACCTTCGCCCTGATCGGCTCGGTGGTGGTCGCGCTGGTGATCATCCCGCCCTTCGCGCTGCTCCTGTTCCCCCAGCGCGGCGGCCGCTTGGGTGCCTGGCTGCGCGGCTGGACGGAGCGCCGGCCGAGCCTCGGCCGCAGCGGCAAGCTGCTGCTCAACGGCATGGTGCTGCTGGCGGTCGGCTGGCTGCTGGCCTGCGCGTGGGAGCCGCTCGGCCCCGAGCGGGGCAGCGCCCGCAACCTGGTCTTCGTGCTCGTCATCGTGCTCGGCCTGCTGTTCGGCTTCTCCTTGTTCCGGCGGGCCTACCCATCGATCCTCGGCTGGTGCCTGCGCCACAAGCTGCTGTTCCTGACCGCGCCGGCGACGCTCTTGCTGACCGGCGCCTGCGTGTGGCTGGGCTGGGACCGGGTCTTCGGCGTGGTCCCCGCCGGTTGGGAGCGGGCCGGCGGCGCGCCCGAGACGGTGCGCGAGAGCTCGCTGTGGCAGCGCGGCGCCGCCGCCTTCCCCGGCCTCGGCAAGGAGTTCATGCCGCCGCTGGACGAGGGCAGCTACCTCTACATGCCGACCACGGCGCCGCACGCCTCGATCGGCGAGGCGCTCGACGTGCTGGCCAAGCTCGACCTGGCGACCGAGAGCGTGCCCGAGGTGTCGCTGGCGGTGGGCAAGATCGGCCGCGTCGAGAGCGCCCTCGACCCCGCCCCGGTGTCGATGATCGAGACCGTGATCCAGTACGCGCCGGAGTACGAGACCGACGCCGACGGCCGCCGCCTGAACTTCCGCTGGGACGAGGACGCCGGCGAGCACCTCCGGGATGAAGCCGGCGCGCTGATCCCGGACGAGGACGGCCGCCCCTACCGCAACTGGCGGCCGGAGATCCGCAGCGCCGACGACATCTGGGACGCCATCGTCGAGGCCTGCCAGCTCCCGGGCACCACCTCGGCGCCGCGGCTGCAGCCGATCGCGGCCCGCATCGTGATGCTGCAGAGCGGCATGCGGGCGCCGATGGGCGTGAAGGTGAAGGGGCCGGACCTGGCCAGCATCGAGCGGGCCGCGCTCGACATCGAGCGGCTGCTGAAGCAGGTGCCATCGGTCGAGCCGGCGACGGTCCTGGCCGACCGCGTGGTCGGCAAGCCCTACCTGGAATTCGACGTCGACCGCGCCGCGGCCGGCCGCTACGGCCTGTCGATCCGCGACGTCCAGGAGGTGATCGAGATCGCCCTCGGCGGCCGCAAGATCACGACCACCGTCGAGGGCCGCGAGCGCTACCCGGTGCGGGTGCGCTACCAGCGCGAGTTGCGCGACAACCTCGAGGCGATGCTCGACGTGCT
The DNA here is from genome assembly GCA_964643675.1 of uncultured Planctomycetales bacterium. Lineage (GTDB taxonomy): Bacteria > Planctomycetota > UBA1135 > UBA1135 > UBA1135 > J029. The sequence continues at coordinate 5,961 of CAZXTO010000088.1, read as the reverse complement.
GCTGCCGACGCCCTCTGGGGCGCAGGTGCCGCTGGGCCAGGTCGCCGAGCTGCGTTACCAGCGCGGACCGCAGGCGATCAAGACCGAGGACACCTTCCTCACAGCCTACGTCATCTTCGACAAGGTGAAGGGGGCGGCCGAGGTCGACGTGGTCGAAGAGTGCCAGGAGTACCTGCTAGACCAGATCGCCGCCGGCGAGCTCGAGTTGCCGACCGGGGTCTCCTACAGCTTCGCCGGCGCTTACGAGAACCAGCTGCGGGCGGCCAAGACCTTGTCCGTGGTGCTGCCGCTGGCGCTGTTCCTGATCTTCCTGCTGCTGTACTTCCAGTTCCAGGCCGTGTCGACGACGCTGCTGGTCTTCACCGGCGTCTTCGTCGCCTGGGCCGGCGGCTTCGTCATGGTCTGGCTCTACGGCCAGCCGTGGTTCCTCGACTTCGAGGTCTTCGGCACCAACATGCGCGATCTGTTCCAGGTCGGTCCGATCAACCTCAGCGTGGCGGTCTGGGTCGGCTTCCTGGCGCTCTTCGGTATCGCCACCGACGACGGCGTGGTGATCGCCACCTACCTGAAGCAGACCTTCGAGAAGCGCAAACCCGGCTCGGTGGCCGAGGTCCGCGCCGCCGTGATCGAAGCCGGCACGCGCCGCTGCCGGGCCTGCCTGATGACCACCGCCACCACCATCCTCGCCCTGCTGCCGGTCCTGACCTCGACCGGCCGCGGCGCCGACGTGATGGTGCCGATGGCCATCCCCAGCTTCGGCGGCATGGCCTTCGAGCTGCTGACCATGTTCGTGGTCCCGGTGCTCTACTGCGCCATCCACGAGCGCCGCGCGCGCAAGGCCGACGCCCTCGGCGCCGCCGCCGCCACCGCGGAGATTCCCGAAACCACCCACCCTTGACCATCATGAACCCCATCCTCACCGGCCTCACGGCCATCCTCCTGGCGGCGCCGCTAGCGGCGCAGCACGACCACGGCTCCCACGCGAGCCACGACCAGAAGGCGGACGCCTCGCACGCGGCCTCCGCCCCCGATCTGAAGCCCCAGAGTTCCTGCCCGATCAGCGGCGAGAAGCTGAGCGGCGGCCCGGACGAGACCACCGTGGTCTACGAGGGCCAGGAGGTCCGCCTCTGCTGCGCCAAGTGCGAGAAGAAGTTCGCCGAGTTCCCCGACGGCTACCTCTACGCCATGTTCCAGGCCGGCGAGAAGCCGAAGAACGTCCAGACCGCCTGCCCGGTGAGCGGCGAGCAGCTCGACGACGACGCCGTCTCGCTCTGGTACGGCAACAAGGAGATCCGCGTCTGCTGCAAGAAGTGCGCGGCCAAGGTCGCCAAGGACCCGGCCGGCTGGTTCGACCAGCTCGAGGGCCGCAAGGAGCAGACCCACTGCCCGGTGATGGGCGGCAAGATCAAGCCCGACGTCTTCTCGGTCGTCCAGGGCCAGAAGGTCTACCACTGCTGCCCAGGCTGCTCCGGCAAGCTGAAGGCCGACCCCGACAAGTTCTTCGCCGAAGCGGCGAAGCAGAAGGTGGTCTTCGAGCAGGCCGGCGACACCTGCCCGGTGATGGGCGACCCGGTCGAGGACCCGAGCTGGTGGCTCAGCTACCAGGGACGGCGCGTCTCCTTCTGCTGCCAGAAGTGCGTCGGCCGCTTCCTCGAGGACCCGAAGAAGTACCTGGGTTGAGGCTCGGGACCACCTGCCGGTCGACCGTCCGGTTCCCGGAGCCGGCGGCCGACCCACTTGGGGAGACACGGCATCGGAGGATCCGCCCGCTCCGGTCCTCGATGCCTCCCGCCGCTCCACCCGACTCGACGGGCGGAGCGCGGACTCGACTCGGCTCGGTTCAGCCCAGCGGGACCACCACCGGACCGGTCGGACCGGGCAGGAAGCCGAGCATCGGCGCGCCGGGGGCGAGCACGCAATCCCAGCGCAGCTCGTCGCCGCCGCGGCAGCCGCCCCACTCCTGGTCCGCCGAGGAGTAGCCGGCCGCGTCGACGTGGACGCGGACCTGGCAGCGTTTGCCGTGGCGGAAGCGGCGCGTGAGCATCTCGGCCCTGCCCTGGGCGTCGCAGACCACGGTCTCGCCGTCGGTCCAGCTGCGGCTGTCCTGCTCCATCCAGGAGATGCGGACCGTGCCGACGAGGGGGACGCCGGCGCCATCGGTGACGACCACGGTCACGGCGATCGGGTCGGAGTCAGATTCGGTCTGCCCCGTCGAGAAGCAACCGGCCAGCGTCAAGGAGAGAGCGAGGAGCGTGGAGAAGAGAGGCCGCGTCATTTTCTCAGAAGTCGTTCCTCGTCCCTAGGCCCGCGCGCCGAGGATCCTACCCCCATTTTGGCCGCTGAAACGCCAGGCAACGCCATGGAAGCCGTCGCGAGCCGCGCGCCTGACGAATCAGGTTATTCGATATCTTCCGCTCTCACCGGAGCTTCCCTCGACGCGGCGAACGGCGAGGAAAAAACCGGACGTAAAGACCGGAACCGACTCCGTCCACCGGGAAATCTTCGTGGACCCCAGGACGGTTGCGATTGATTCCATGGTTCCTCCTCCCTCCCCTCCCAGCCGCCGGCGCTTCCTCGCCCACTGCGCGCGGGCGACTGCAGGCCTCGCCCTCTCCCCGGCGCTCCGCGCCTCCCCCGGTCCGCGCGCAGCGTGGACCATCGAGGCGGTCTCCACCCAGGAGTTGTTCGGCGACGGCGTGGCCGTGCCTTTCTTCCGATTTCAGTCTCTCGGCGGAACGGCTAGCCGCGGGCGGCTGCCCTTCCTCGAGGGCACCGAGGGGAGCAGCGCGAGCTTGACCCTGACCAACCGCCTGCCGCTCTCCATCCGGCCGGGGGTGGCCGGGCTCGGCGTCGGGCCGCTGGTCGCCCCCGGGGCCACGCGGACGATCGCCTTCACGATGCCGCCGGCCGGGACCTACCTGCTGCAGGAGTCCCGCTTCGCCGCGGTCTCGGGCCCGCTCGGCCTAGCCGCGGTGATCGTCTCGCGGCCTTCGAGCGGCCTGCCCGAGCTGTGGAACGGCGGCCCGAGCTACGACCGCGAGTACGTGCTCCACTACCAGGACTCGGACGACCGCTGGAACGCGGCCGCGGCGGCGCTGACGCCGCCGAACACGGCGGTCTACGAGCCGAACTACTTCACGCTCAACGGCCTCTCCTATCCGGACACCGACGCCGATCCGGACACGCACCTCCTGTGCCAGCTCGGCGAGCGGATCCTGGTGCGGCTCTCGAACTCGGGCCGCATGCGGCAGGCGATCCACTTCCACGGCTACCACGTCGACATCGCCGCCCGCGGCAACGTGCCGAACACCCTGCTGCCGGAGAAGGACACGGTCGAGGTCCCGCCCGGCGGCACGACCGACGTGATCCTCACCGTCTCCCAGACCGGGCTCTACCCGGTCCACCCCCACTCCCTCACCGCGGTGACCGCCAACGGCCTCTACCCCTACGGCCAGCTCACCCTGATCGAAGCCGTCTAGGAGGCAGCCATGGCAGGACTCGGACAGAACGTCGGCACCAACTTCGGACTCACCGCCCGCATGATGGGCAGCCTGGCCGTCGGCGGGGTGAACTACACCGCCTGGTTCTTCACCGACGGCACGCCCATGAGCGGCCGCGGCTTCCTCGGCACGCGGGACGTCCCCTCGGCGCACTTCGAGTGCCCGGAGGGCCAGCTGGTCACGGTCAACTTCTCCAACCGGAGCATGATGGAGCACACGATCCACCTGCACGGGCTCGACGTCGACCAGGCCAACGACGGCGTGCCGGCGACCTCCTTCGCCGTGCCGGCGATGGGCAGCGCCGTCTACCGCTTCACCGCTCCGCACGCCGGGACCTATCACTACCACTGCCACGTCGACACCGTTGTCCACTACGCCCGCGGCATGCACGGCGCGGTGATCGTACGGCCGCCGGACGGCCGCACGGACATTGCCTGGGCCGGTGGGCCGAGCTTCGACGAAGAGGTGCTCTGGCAGCTGAGCACCGTCGACAGCGCGTGGATGAACCTCTCGGTCTCTGGCCCGGGCAGCGCCCGCTTCCGGCCAGACGGCTTCCTCCTCAACGGCTACGAGACGGCTGCGGCGCGGTCGGACCCCTACACTCGCGTGGTTCTCCAACAGGGGCAAACCGCGTACCTTCGGGTCGTGAACGCCGCCTACCAGTGGGCTCGGGTCCGGCTCGGTGGCCTGAGCTTCCGGGTAGCGGCCTCGGATGGGCGCCCGATGCAAGCCATGCCGACCGTGACCGAGTGGGAGCTCGGCCCGGGAGAGCGGTATGACCTGCTCTTCACGGCCTCCGCCCCTGGCCTCACGACCGCCGTGATCGAGTACCTCGATGACCACTCCGGTGGGGGTTCTCGGGACCGTAGAGACCGAGATCCAGGTCCTCTGAATCGGCCACCCCCCTGCGACACCCGGTCCTGGGCGCCGGCGCCGCCACTGCGGCCGCCCTGGCCGTGAGGGGATCACCGCCCGGACCGCGCTCGGATGACCAGGCCCAGCGGCCATCCAATCGAGTTGAACGAGCGGCTCTCCGACCCTAGAGTCACGGATCCGCGACCCTTGCTGAGAATCACGTTGAAGAACACCCTCTCCCTGCTGTTCGTTGCCGTCCTCCTAGCCGTCCCCGCCTCCGCCCAGGCCGCCCGCAAGGGTCCGCCCAAGCCCTCGGATCTGGTGCTCCAGACCGTCTGCCCGATCTCTGGGGAGACGCTCAGCGGTGACGCCGACGAGCAGGTCGTGCTCTACGAAGGCCACAAGGTCCGGCTCTGCTGCGCCAAGTGCGTCGACAAGTTCAACGCCTTCCCGGACGCCGCCATCTACCAGCTCTACCGCGTCGGCCAGAAGCCGGAGAACGTCCAGACCACCTGCCCGGTGACCGGAGAGGAGCTGGAGGCCGACTTCCAGTCCTTCTGGGTCATGAACAAGGAGCTCCGCGTCTGCTGCAAGCGCTGCCTGGCCAAGGTCTCCAAGGATCCGGCGCCGTACTTCGACGCGCTACAGGGCCGCAAGAAGCAGACCCACTGCCCCGTGATGGGCGGCGAGATCGACCCCAAGGTCTACTCGGTGGTCCAGGGCCAGAAGGTCTACCACTGCTGCCCTGGCTGCGAGGAGAAGATGGCCGCCGACCCCGACAAGTACTTCGCCGCCGAGGCCGCCAAGGGCGTCATCTTCGAGCCCGCCGACAACATGTGCGTGGTCATGGAGGAGCTCAACGAAGACCGGCTGTGGTGGGTCACCTACCAGGGTCGCCGCATCCACTTCTGCTGCCGCAAGTGCGTCGGCCGCTTCACCAAGGACCCGGCCAAGTACATGGCCATGTACTAGAGGCCTGACATCGACTGGGGCTCGAAGTCCGAGCCCCAGTTAGTCATCTCTTCCCGGATTCGGTGGGCCAGGGCGACGGCCCTGGCGCCGTCCTCGCCGCTGACGGGGGCCGGTCCGCCGGTCCGGACGGCCTCGGCGAAGGCCGAGAGTTCGGCGCGGAGGGGCTCGTCGTCGTCGAGGGTCAGCTCCTCGGTGTGCAGCAGGCTCTTGAAGCCCTCGACCGGCTGCGGCGAGGCGGCGGCGGCGCGCACGGCCTCGGGGCTGAAGCCCTCGTCCTTCTGCACCAGCAGGGCGTAGCGCTCGCCGCTGTCGGCGCTGACGTAGCAGTCCGGGCCGAAGACCCGGAAGCGGCGCATCGGCTTCAGGCTCAGCCGGCTGGCGGTCAGGTTGGCCACCGCGCCGCCGGAGAAGCGCAGCCGCGCCGAGCAGATGTCCTCGGCCTCGGACAGCACCGTCCCCCCCACCGCGTCGACGCTGACCACCTCCTCGCCGGTCCAGGCCAGGACAAGGTCGAGGTCGTGGATCATCAGGTCGAGGATCACGCCGACGTCGGTCGAGCGGAAGGTGTACGGCGCCAGCCGGTGGGCCTCGACGAAGCGCGGCCGGATGCCCAGCTCCATCGCCCGCCGCACCG
>CAZXTO010000087.1:0-11799 GCA_964643675.1 uncultured Planctomycetales bacterium | reverse complement strand
GGCGACGACCGGGGCGTGGCTGTCGCCGTTCTCGATCTTGCGGATCCCGCGGGGGGCGCTGCGGCCGCCGAGGCGCGGCAGCTGGCAGTCCATGAGCACCAGGTCGTAGCGGCCGGGGGCGAAGGCTTCGACCGCTTCCTGGCCGTCCTTGGCCAGGGTGACCTCCTTGCCCAGCTTCTTGAGGATCTTCTTGGCCAGCATCTGGTTGACCGGGTTGTCCTCGACCAGCAGGACGTGGTGCGGTTGGTCGGCGCCGGCGCTCTCGTCGGAGTCGGCGCCGGTCTCAGCGGCGCCGCTGCCGTCGCCCGCCTCGGATCCGGCGGCCGGCGCGGCGGCGGTCGACTCTCGGGCCGTCGGCTCCTCGGAGCTGCCGTCGCCCTCGGGCTGCCCTTCGCTCAGGTCCTCTCCTTCGTACAGCCAGTTGCCGTCCAGCCGGCCTTCCTCGCTGGCTTCGGGGTTGCGCTGCAACAACACGGTGAAGCAGAACTCGCTGCCGACGCCGGGCTGGCTGCGGACCGAGATCTCGCCGCCCATCATCACGCAGAGCTGCTGGGAGATCACCAGGCCGAGGCCGGTGCCGCCGAAGCGGCGCGTCATCGAGTTGTCGGCCTGCGAGAAGGCCTTGAACAGCCGGTCCTGCTGCTCTTGGCTCATGCCGATGCCGGTGTCGCGCACCCGCAGCCGCACCAGCACCTGTTCACCGCGGTCCTCGGACAGGTCGACCTTGACCGAGACCGAGCCCTCCTCGGTGAACTTGGCCGCGTTGCCGACCAGGTTCATCAGGATCTGGCGCAGGCGGGTCGGGTCGCCGATCACGGCGTCGGGCACCTCGGGCGCCACGGTCGCGCCGAGCTGCAGGCCCTTGCCGTACTTGGTGCCGCTGACCAGCCGCACCACGCCGTTGACCACCCGGCGCAGCTCGAAGCTGACGTCCTCGACGGTCATCTTGCCGGCCTCGATCTTCGACAGGTCGAGGATGTCGTCCAGGATGCCCAGCAGGGCCGAGCCGCTCTCGCGGATCAGGCCGACGCAGGCGGTCTGCTCCTCATCCATCTCGGAGCGCTCGAGCAGGCTGACCATGCCGATCACGCCGTTCATGGGCGTACGGATCTCGTGGCTCATGTTGGCCAGGAACTCCGACTTGGCGCGGGTGCCGGCGCGGGCTTCGTTGACCGCTTCGTCCAGCTTCTCGTTGGTGAGGAACAGCTGGCGCAAGGAGTCCCACAGGTTGTGGGAGGTCAGCGCGGCGGCGATCGATCCGCCCAGGCCGGCCAGCGCGTGCAGCACCAGGGTCTTGGGGGCGAAGGCGATCGGCCCGGCGGTGATGGCGTAGGCGCAGCCGAAGGTGAACCAGGTCGCGGCCGGCCGCAGGATCGCGGCGGCGCGGGTCTGGGGGTAGATGCCCCAGGTCGCGGTGATGGCGAAGCCGACCGTGATCACGGCGGGCATCTCCAGCGTCAGGTCGATGAGGCCGCCGAGGGCGCCGAAGGCGGCCGCGAAGACCAGGTAGTCGGCCATCACGATCCAGCGGCGGTCCAGGTCCTGGTTGCGCGCGTTGAGCAGGGTCGGGAGGCCGCAGATCACGGCCGAGACCAGGACGCCGGCGGTGAGGGCGCCGAGCGGCAGCGGCGTCACCCCGAAGTGGATGCCGATCGCGATCCCCAGCAGGGCGAACAGACCGGAGATCTCGGCCAGGTAGCCGAAGAAATTGGTCTTCCGCCAGCGTTGCTGGAGAAAGGCTTCAAAATGAATGGGGAGATCCTGCACGGGGGGCGCGTGGGCTCGCACTGGGGGAACAGTGAGGGGGAGAACGGCCTTGGTCTCCATCGGGCTCCGCGAGCGGCCGACTTGAGGCTCGGTGGCTAGAATTGCCAGATTCCATGCGGCTTCCCACGCTTCCCTACGAGGCGGCGGCCCCCCTCCCCGGGCTCCGGATCGTCGACCTGCGCAGCCCGCGCGAGTTCGGCGAGGACCACCTGCCGGGGGCGGTCAACGTGCCCCTCTTCGATGACCGCCAGCGCGCGGTGGTGGGCACCCTCTACCACCAGCACTCGCCGGGGGCCGCTTACGAGGAAGGACTGCGCCTGGTCGAGCAGCGCCTGGCCGAGCTGTTGGAGGAGGTGCTGGGCGCGCCGGTGCCCGAGCGCGCCTGGCGGCCGCGTTTCCGCGAGCTCACCGGACCGGAGGCCGACCCCGACTTCGTGGGCGGCTTCGACTGGCAGCCGCCCGAGCGGATCCCGGCGCGGCCGATCCTGCTCCATTGCTGGCGCGGCGGCATGCGCTCGCGTTCGGTGGTGGCCTTGCTGCACGCGCTCGGGGAGCGACGCGCCCTGCACCTCGACGGCGGCTACAAGGGCTATCGGGCCTGGGTGCGGCGGCGGATCGACGGCCTCGGCGACCGCCTGAATGGACTCGGCCGCGCCCTGATCGTGCTGCGGGGCCCGACCGGGGTCGGCAAGACCCGCATCCTGCACCAGCTCGAAGCCGCCCAGGCCGGCACCACCCTCGACCTGGAGGGCCTGGCCCAGCACCGCAGCTCGATCCTGGGTGACGTCGGGCTCGAGCCGGTCAGTCAGAAGGCCTTCGAGAGCGGGCTGGTGGCCCGCTTGGACGCGCTCGGGCCGGCGCCGTGGTTCATCGAGGGGGAGAGCCGCAAGGTGGGCGACGCGGTGGTCCCGGAGGCCCTGTTCCGGGCCATGGAGGAGGGCCTGCAGGTGCGGCTGGACGCCAGCATGGAGCACCGGGTGGAGGTCCTGGCCGGCGACTACCTGCCGAGCGCCGAACACGCCGCCGCCCTGCGCGAGCGGCTGCCCTTCCTCGAGCAGCGGCTCGGCGCCAAGTGGGTCGGGCAGCTGTCCGGCTGGCTCGACCAGGGCGAGTGGCGGCGGGTGGCCGAGGTGCTGCTCGAGCGCTACTACGACCCGCGCTACGGCCACCACGACCGCCGCCGCAGCTGGCAGGCGGAGTACGACGCCGGCGACCCCGAATTGGTGCCCGAACTGCTCCGATTGCGCGCCGAGGCAGGGGCGGGAGCGGCCGGCGGCTGCGGGTAGAATGTCGCCGCATGTGCGGCTTCATCGGCATCGCCGGGCTCCCCGGTACCGACGTCGCGGCCGAGCTCTACGAGGGCTTGATCGCGCTCCAGCATCGCGGCCAGGACGCCGCGGGCATCCTCAGCTACGACGGCAAGTTCCACCTGCGCAAGCAGAACGGGATGGTGCGGGACATCTTCCGCGACCGCGACATGCGGCGGCTGAAGGGCAACCTGGCGGTCGGCCACGTGCGCTACCCGACGGTCGGCATGGGCAGCGACGAGGACGCGCAGCCCTTCTACATCAACTACCCCTTCGGCGTCGGGATGGCCCACAACGGCAACCTGACCAACTTCCTCGACCTGAAGGGCCGGCTGTTCCCGCAGGAGAACATCTGCCTGACCAGCTCCTGCGACGTCGAGGCGATCCTCTACGCCTTCGCCCAGGCGCTGCACTCGGCCGACCCGCTGGCCACGATGGAGGAGCGGATGCGGGTGGCGGTGGAGGGCGTCTTCCACCGCACCAAGGGCGCCTACTCGGTGGGCGGGATCCTGTCCGAGAACTACCTGTTCGCCTTCCGCGATCCGACCGGCATCAAGCCCTGCATCGTCGGTCGGCGCGAGACCCCGCGCGGGGTCGAGTGGTGCGCCTCCTCCGAGAGCGTGGCCTTCGACGTGATCGGCTTCCAGCGCGTGCGCGATCTCAAGCCGGGCGAGGCCTTCCTGGTGCGCCCCGGCGAGGAGCCGGTCTTCGTGCAGGTGGTCGAACAGCCGCACCGCCCGTGCATCTTCGAGCTGGTCTACTTCGCCCGGCCGGACAGCTTCCTGGACGAGATCAGCGTCTACAAGACGCGGCGGCGCTTCGGCAAGACGCTGGGCAAGCAGTGGCTGGAGAGCGGCGCGCCGATCCCGGACGTTGTGGTCCCGATCCCGGACTCCTCGCGCGACGCGGCGATGCGCATGGCCCAGGAGCTGAAGATCAGCTACCGCGAGGGCTTCATCAAGAACCGCTACGTGGGCCGGACCTTCATCATGCCCAACCAGACCGAGCGGCGCAGCGCCATCCGGCGCAAGCTGAACCCGATCCCTCTCGAGTTCGAAGGCAAGGACGTTCTGCTGGTCGACGACTCGATCGTGCGCGGCAACACCAGCCGCAAGATCATCGAGATCGCGCGCCAGGCGGGCGCCAAGCGGGTCTACATGGCGGTGACCAGCCCGGCCTTGGTCGCGCCCTGCCCCTACGGCATCGACATGGCGACCAAGGACGACTTCATCGCCCGCGGCAAGGACAACGAGGCCATCCGCGAAGAGATCGGCGCCGACCACCTGGTCTACCTCGAGCTCGAGCGCATGGTCGAGGCCGCCCGCGCCGGCAACCCCGAGGTCCAGGCCTTCTGCACCGGCTGCTTCACCGGCAGCTACCCCACCGCCGACGCCACCGAACACCTCGAAGCCCTGGCCGCCGAACGAGCCACGGCCCGTTAATTCGGGGTCAGACGTCGATTGTTTTGGCCTCCCGCCGGGGCTCCGGTCCTGGCTCGGGCGCCCTCGTCCGGTGGCGGGCGACGGGACCGGCCTCGTCTTCGATCCTCCTCCACCCCGGATGTCCTCCTCCCCGACGCCGCTGAAATCGACGTCTGACCCCGAAAGGGTCGGGCTCGGTCGGGTGTTCCGGCTGTGGTTCCCGCTGGCGCTGAGCTGGGGCCTGATGGGCTGCGAGTCGCCGCTGTTCACGATGTTCGTGGCGCGGATGGCGGACCAGAGCATCCAGCTGGCGGCCTGGGGTTCGGTGGTGTTCCCGGTGGCGCTGGTGGTCGAGGGGCCGATCATCATGCTGCTGGCGGCGTCGACCGCGCTGTGCGTCGACGGCGAGTCCTACCGCAAGGTGCGCCGCTTCATGTGGTGGAGCTCGGGCCTGCTCACCGTGCTGCACGCCGCGATCGCCTTCACCCCGCTCTACGACGTGGTCGCGCGCGGGCTGATCGGCGCTCCGGAGGAGGTGCTCGAGCCGGGGCGGCTGGGCCTGAAGATCATGCTGCCGTGGACTGCGGCGATCGCCTACCGCCGCTTCCAGCAGGGCGTGCTGATCCGCTTCGAGCGCTCGCGGCTGGTGGCCATCGGCACCTTCGTGCGCATGGTGACGGTGGTCGGCTTCCTGGCCGCCGGCAAGGCGTTGGCGATCGGTCCGGGCATCGTGGTCGGGTCGCTGGCGATCGCGGCCGGGGTGACCGCCGAGGCCATCTTCGCCGGGATCTGCGTGCAGCCGGTCCTGCGCGAGCGGGTGTTCCCGGCGGCGCCGGCGGCCGAGCCGTTGAGCCGCGGCGGCTTCTTCCGCTTCTACCTGCCGCTGGCGATGACGCCGCTGTTGACCCTGTTGATCCAGCCGGCCGGGTCGGCCGCCATGAGCCGGATGCCCGACGCGTTGCCTTCGCTGGCCGTGTGGAGCTCGGTGCACGGCCTGGTCTTCCTGCTGCGTTCGACCGGCTTCGCCTACAACGAGGTGGTCGTGGCGCTGCTCGGCAAGCCCGGCGCCGAGACCGCCCTGCGCCGCTTCGCGCGGGTGCTGGCGCTGGGGACCGCCGGCCTGCTGGCGCTGCTGGCCTTCACCCCGCTCGGCGAAGCCCTGTTCCGCGGCGTGTACGGCCTGCGGCCGGAGCTGGCCGCGCTGGCCGCCACTGCGATCCTGTTCGCGGTGCCCATGCCCGCCTACCAGGCGCTGCAGAGCTGGTTCCAAGGCGTGCTGGTCCACCACCGCCGCACCCGCGGCGTGACCGAGGCCGTCACCCTCTACGTGATCGTGGCCCTGGTCGGCCTGGCCGCCGGCGTGGCCTGGAGCAGCTGGACCGGCATCCTGTTCGCCGTCTGCACCTTCGTCTCCGGCGGCGTGCTCCAGACCTCCTGGCTCGCCTGGCGCAGCCGCGCATTTCGGGGTCAGACATCGATTCATTCGGGGTCAGGGCGCTAATTCGGGGTCAGACGTCTATTTCCTTGGGGGACGGGCGCGGCAGTCGCGGGAAGGAGTCGCGGCAAGCGGGTGCGGTTACGAAGGGGAATGAGGCGGTTCCGACGATCACCGACGACGACCGCGGGCAAGGGCCGCCGACGTCGATCCCTGGGCACAACTGGGGCCGCGATCTCAATCCGTGATCTCGAGCAGCGACCTCGTCAGGTGGGGCCGCGCTCACCGTCGGCCCCCGACCACGGTCTGCTGCATCCCCGACCACTCGGCAGTCGCACGGGCGTCCGCAAGAAATAGACGTCTGACCCCGAATTAATAGACGTCTGACCCCGAATGGCGGCGGCTGCGGGCGATGGGGGCGAGGAGGTGGGTGAGGGAGTAGAGGGAGCCGACGCGGCTTTGGCGGCCCTCGGCGAAGATGCGGTGGATGTGCTGGAGGTGCTTGCGGACCTTCCCGAGCATCTCGTCGTCGAGCCAGCCGGTGTCGGAGCGCAGGGACAGGCGCAGCTCGCCGGGGTTGCCGGCGGACTGCAGCATGCGGGTGGCGCGGCGGCCGAGGCAGCGCCACATCGCCACCAGGCGCTCGGGGTCCTCGGTGTCGTGGAAGCGCAGCTCGCGCGCCACCACGTCGAACACCGGCACCGCGCGACCGGAGACGTCGGTCTTGCCGACCTCGCGCACCAGGCCGGCCTTCCGCAAAATGCGCAGGTGGTGGTAGAGGCCGTCCGCCGGGGCGTCCATCACCCCGGCCAGCTCCGCCACCGAGCAGGGCGCCGCCGACACCAGGAACTCCAGGATCTCGAGCCGGCGCGGCGAGGTGACCGCCCGCCACTGCTCCTCGTTGGCCACCGACAGCGCGGGCAGCCGCCCGGCCAGCCGGCCGAGCTCCAGCACCGAGTTGGTGCCGAGGAAGGCGTCCTCCAAGGTGGTGGGGTTGTCCGGATCCGGCTCCCACTCCTCCTCGGAGAGCACGAATTTGTAGAGGTGCTCCCCCTCCGGCAGCTCCAGGGTGATCGACCAGGACCCACCGGATTCCTCCAGTTCCATCGGGGTCGCCACCGGATCCCACCCGTTGAAGGTGCCCGCGAGACACACCGGCTGCCGCCGTCGGGCCGCGGAGGGCCCGGCTGGGTAGCGGAAGGTGACCCGCCAGTGGCCTCCTCCCTGATCGGCGATCTCCAAAGGCATCGGCTCAGACTGTCGGCCCCGCAGCCAGGGAAGGCAAGCGCGGGGAGCCAGAAGGCGGCAAAGAGGGGCCAAGCGGCCGCCCTAACCACCTGAGGGCCTTGTTCATGGGGTAGAATACCCCTCCCTGGAGTCCAATTCCGGAACTAATGAAATCTTGGGGAGAATTTCAAAACCCCCCATTCTGGTGTCGGAATTTCCGTTAGCATCGACCATCGTGCGCGGATTCCCCGTGGCCCCGTTCCGCTCCCTCCTGCTTCCCCTCCTTCTCCTGTTGGCCCTGGCCGCCGCGCTGCCCGCGCAGCAGGTCAGCCCGCGCCAGCCGAAGAGCGCCGCCGGCCCGGCCAAGGCCGGCTGGGACTACTTCCAATTCACCGTCTGGGACGGCGATCCGCAGATCCGGATCACCACCACCCAGCAGAGCGGGGCCGGCGCCGACCTCTACCTGCGCAAGTCCAAGCGCCCCAGCCACAGCGCCTTCGACGCCCGCTCGGCCCGCCGCGGCACCAGCACCGAGGAGATCGTCCTCAACGGCCAGTCCGCCACGGTCCTCACCAGCGGCACCTGGCACATCGGCGTGTGGCGACCCGAGGGCACCCAGTACGGCATCAGCTACGGCCGCGAGCTGATCCCCTCGCAGCACGCCGGCATGGGCTCGACGCCCTACGACTCGCCCACCCCCGGCGCCTCCGGCACCGCCTTCCGCGTGTGGGCGCCGAACGCCGCCTCGGTCGCGGTCGCCGGCAGCTTCAACAACTGGTCGCCGAGCCTCAACCCGTTGGTCTCCGAGGGCAACGGCAACTGGTCGCTCGACGTCCGCAACGTCGGCCACGGCGACGAGTACCAGTACGTCATCGACACCGGCCTTTGGACCCAGTGGCGCAACGACCCGCGCGCCCACCGCGTCACCAGCTCGATCGGCAACACCGTCGTCTACGACCACGACCTGTTCGACTGGGGGCCGCAGAACTGGAGCACCCCGGCGTGGAACGACATGGTCGTCTACGAGATGCACGTCGGCACCTTCAACGACGTGCCCGGCGGACTCCCCGGCACCTTCGCCACCGCCAAGCTCAAGCTGCCCTACCTGCAGGACCTCGGCGTCAACGTGATCGAGCTGATGCCGGTGATGGAGTTCCCCGGCGACTACTCCTGGGGCTACAACCCTGCCCAGCCGTGGGCGATCGAGTCGCACTACGGCGGACCGGACGCGCTCAAGGACTTCATCAAGAGCGCCCACGAGCACGGCATCGCGGTGCTGCTCGACCACGTCCACAACCACTACGGCCCCGGCGACCTCGACCTGTGGCAGTTCGACGGCTGGTCGCAGAACGGCTACGGCGGCGTCTACTTCTACAACGACATCCGCGCCCAGACCCCGTGGGGCGACACCCGCCCCGACTACGGCCGCAGCGAGGTCCGCCAGTACATCCGCGACGTCGGTATGAACTGGCTCGAGAACTACCGCATCGACGGCATGCGCTGGGACTCGACTTCCTACATGCGCAACGGTCCGCTCGGCGACATCCCCGAGGCCTGGTCGTTGATGCAGTGGATCAACGACGACATCGACGCCACCCACGGCTGGACGATCAACGTCGCCGAGGACATGTGGACCAACGAGTGGATCACCAAGCCGACCGGCGCCGGCGGCGCCGGCTTCGACTCGCAGTGGGATCCCCAGTTCGTGCACCCGATCCGCACGGCGGTCATCGAGGCCAACGACCAGTACCGCGACATGTGGGCGGTGCGCGACGCGATCACCCACAGCTACAACGGCGACGCCACCCAGCGCGTGATCTACACCGAGTCGCACGACGAGGTCGCCAACGGCAAGTCGCGCGTGCCCGAGGAGATCTGGCCCGGCAACGCCACCAGCTGGTACTCCAAGAAGCGCAGCACGATCGGCGCCGCTCTGGTCATGACCAGCCCCGGCGTGCCGATGATCTTCCAGGGCCAGGAGATTCTCGAGGACGGCTACTTCGAGGATGACGACCCGGTCGACTGGAGCAAGCTCGTCACCTTCGGCGGCATCCACGACCTCTACCGCGACCTGATCCAGCTGCGTCGCGATTGGCACAACAACACCGCCGGGCTCAAGGGCCAGGGGGTCAACGTCCACCACGTCAACGACAACGACAAGGTGGTCGTGTTCCACCGCTGGGACCAGGGCGGCCCCGGCGACGACGTGATCGTCGTCGTCAACATGGCCAACCGCTCCTACCCCAGCTACCTGTTCGGGGTGCCGCGCGGCGGCACCTGGCGCGTGCGCTTCAACAGCGACTGGAGCGGCTATGACTCCACCTTCGGCGACTACCCGAGCGTGGACTTCAACGCCCTCAACCAGGGCCGCGACGGCATGCCGTACACCGGCGACCTCGCCATCGGCCCCTACTCGGTCGTGATCCTCTCGCAGTGACCCTGCCTCCTTTTCTTGCCATGAAGACCCTCCCGTTCGCCCTCCTGCTCGCCGGCGCCGCCGCCCTGGCCGCGACCGACGCGCGCGCGCAGGTCTACGAGACCTTCGCCGCCGAGACCTTCGAGTACGCGCCCGGTCCGCTCGGCTTCGTGACGCCGCCCGACGGCGGCATCGGCTGGGCCGACAAGTGGTACGCCGGCCTCAGCGGCTACTCCTTCTTCGTCACCAGCCCCAGCCTGGACCCCATCGGCAACAAGGCCACGACCAACCAGGAGGACGTCGGCGCCTACCGCCGCATCGACACCTCCGGCCTCGGAGCCCTCGCCGACCCGAACGCCCAGCTCGGCGTCGACGGCACCACCATCTGGGTGGACTTCGAGATCCAGAAGGAGGTGATCAGCAACGACGAGTACGGAGGCCTGTCCTTGGTGGAGTGGCTCGGCCCGGAGCACGTCTTCCTCGGCAGCCCCTTCCAGACCAATGAGTGGGGCTTCGTCAGCCCCGGCGGCGTGCCCCTGACCGTTCCCGGCACGGACCCCTACACCCCTGCCCGCCTCGTCTACCGCATCGACTTCCAGGCAGGAGACGAGCGCGTGCGGATGTGGATCGACCCGCCGAGCGGCCATCCTGATCCGCTCGTGACCCCGCCGGACCTGGACGGCACCGCGGCCGACTTCCGCTTCGAAGAGATCCGGATCCAGTCCGGCAGCAGCTTCGACCAGACGGGCTACAGCTTCGACGCGATCGAGCTCTCGGCCGAGGCCTGGCGCCCGGTGATCACGGTCAGCAACGCGGTCGGCGGCTCGGCCGCCCTCATCGACATGGTCAATTGCTCGCCGCTGGCGACCGTCATCATCGGCTACTCGATGACCGGCGCCGGCCCGGTGAACACCCCGCTCGGCCCGGCCCTGCTGTCGCCGCCGATCCATCAACTCCCCGCCACCGCTGACGCGAACGGCGAGGTGCACCTGTCCTTCCCCCTGCCCCCGACCCTGAGCGGCCGCACCGTCTACGTCCACGCCGGCGAGACCGCGCCCAACCCCGCGCTCAGCAACCCCTTGGTGGTCAACATCCTCTAATCATGCACAGCTCCCGAATCCTGACCCTCGCCGTCCCCGCCCTGTGCGCGGCGGCTGCCCTGGCGCCCGACAGCTCGGCGCAGAATTACGAGACCCTGAGCCACGAGAGCTTCGACTACCCGGCCGGCAACCTTGGCGGCCTCGGTGGCGGCTACGGCTGGCTCGGCACCTGGTGGGCCGGCAACAACGGCGACGCCGCGGTGGTGAACGTGCCCGGCTACGACCCGATCGGCGGCATGGCCACCTCGGCCATCGAGCACGAGGGCTCCTACCGCAGCATCGACACCCGCACGCTCGACGCGATCACCGAGAACGGCCTGCTCGGCAAGGACGGCACCGAGATCTGGTTCAGCTGGCGCGGTCGCCGCGCGGCTGGCGGCGACGCCCTCTACGGCGGCGTCACCCTCGCCTGGCAGTGGGTCGGCGAGCAGCTGACCGTCGGCAGCCCCTACCCGCAGGAGGAGTGGGGTCTCGACCGCCCGTGGGCCGCGCCCGCGGTCTACGTGCTCGGCTCGAACATCGACGTCGAGACCTGGCTGGTGTGCAAGATCGAGTTCATGGCCGGTGACGAGCACTGCATGCTGTGGCTCGACCCGCCGACCGAGTACCCTGACCCGCTCGTGACCGCGCCGGACATCGACGTCTGGTACCCGGACTTCCGCTTCAACGAGCTGCAGCTCAAGTCGGGTCACGGCCTGCTGCCGGACTTCGACCAGGACGACATCAAGCTCTCGACCCCGTGGTTCCGCCCGGTGCTGTCGGTGAGCAACGCCATCGCCGGCCAGGTCGCCGCGATCCAGGTCCAGAACTGCACCCCGGGCGGGGCGGTCATCGTCGGCTACTCGCTGGCCGGTGACGGTCCGATCAACACCCCGTACGGCAGCGTCTTCCTGTCGCCGCCCTTCAGCCAGCTGCCCACCCTCACCGCCGACCCGGGCGGCGTGGCCAGCCTGTCCGCCAACGTCCCGGTCACCCTGGCCGGCCGCACCGTCTGGATGCACTCGGTCGACACCGCCGCGACCGGCGAGGCGCGCTCCAACCAGCTGGCGCTCCTCATCCAATAGGATTTCCAGCTCTTGGCACCAGAATGGGGCGGCGCCGGAACCCGGCGCCGCCCCGCTTGTTT
>CAZXTO010000086.1:0-12014 GCA_964643675.1 uncultured Planctomycetales bacterium | reverse complement strand
CCCTGCTGCGCGGCCGCACCCACGTCGCGCCCGAGGACCTGCGCGACGCCCTGCTGCCGGCGCTGCGCCACCGGGTGCTGCTGCGCTACGAAGCGGCCGCGGCCGGCCTGCGCGTCGACGAGCTGGTGGCAGCGGTGCTCGCGCGCCACCCCGTGCGCTGAACCATGGACTGCCTCGCCGCCCTCTGCCAGCTGCGCCCCGCCCTCGGCGACCTCGACCGCAACCTCGACGCCCACCTCGAGTGGGCCGAGCGCGCCGCCTCCGCCGGCGCCGGCCTGGCGCTGTTCCCCGAGCTCTCGCTGACCGGCTACTTCCTGCGCGACCTGACCCAGGAGATCGCGCTCCGCCTCGACGACCCGCGCGTCGCCAAGCTGGTGGCCGCCTCGCGCGGCTGCAGCCTGGTCTTCGGCCTGGTCGAGGAGAGCGAGGACCACCGCTTCTACAACAGCGCGGTGTTCGCCGAGGACGGCGAGATCCGCCACGTGCACCGCAAGGTCCACCTGCCGGACTACGGGATCTTCGAGGAGGGCCGCTACTTCGCCAACGGCGACCGCTTCGAGGTCGTGAACAGCAAGCACGGCCGCTTCGGCCTGCTGGTGTGCGAGGACGCCTGGCACCTGTCCTCGGGTTGGCTGCACTTCCTCAACGGCGCCGACGCCCTGCTGGTCCCCTGCGCCTCGCCGGCGCGCGGGGTCGACACCGACGCCGACGCCCAGGAGCTGTCCTCCGAGGGCGCCTGGCGCACGCTCACCTCGGCGCTGGCCTTGTTCTTCCAGAGCTGGGTGCTGCACTGCAACCGGGTCGGCTTCGAGGACGGCGCGATGTACTGGGGCGCCTCCGCGGTGATCGATCCCTTCGGCGCCCGCCTCGCCGAGGCCGCCAGCGAGGACGAGGACCTGCTGCTGCAGCGGCTCACCAGCGACCCGGTGCGCCGCGCCCGCGGCTTCACCCCGCTGCGCCGCGACGCCCGCCCCGACCTGGTCCGTCGTCACCTGGCGCGCCTGCTCGAGGATCCGGACGCGCTGCGCGCAGCAGAGGCCGGCGCGCCGAGCGAGCCCCCCGGCGAATGAGCGCGCTCCCTCCCCCGCCGGGCTGCAACGTCGCGCTGGCCGAGCGCGTCCTGACCTCCTTCCTGCGCGAGGAGACTGGCAAGTTCGGAATCGAGCGGGCGGTGATCGGGCTCAGCGGCGGCATCGACTCAGCGCTGGTGCTCGAGCTGGCGGCGCACGCGCTCGGCCCCGAACAGGTGCTGGCGGTGGCGATGCCCTACCGCAGCAGCAACCCGCTCAGCCTGGAGCTGGCGCGCGAATCGGCCGCGCACGCCGGGACTCCGCTCGAGGTCGTGGACATCAGCGCGATGGCCGACGCCTTCATCGAGGCCGCGCCCGGCCTGGCCGAAGACGACAGCGCCGGCGGTCGTCTGCGCAAGGGCAACCTGATGGCGCGCAGCCGCATGATCGTGCTCTACGACCGCTCGGCGCGCGACGGCGGCCTGGTCTTCGGCACCAGCAACAAGACCGAGCTGCTGCTCGGCTACGGCACCATCCACGGCGACATGGCCTCGGCGATCAACCCGATCGGCGACCTCTACAAGAGCCAGGTCGTGGCGCTGTCGCGGCACCTCGGCGTGCCGCCCGCGATCATCGAGCGGCCGCCGAGCGCCGACCTGTGGGAGGGCCAGACCGACGAGCAGGAGCTCGGCTTCTCCTACGACGCCGTCGACGCGCTCCTGCACCGGCAGGTCGACCGCCGGTGGCCGCGCGCGGCGCTGCTCGAGGCCGGCTTCCCCGCCTCCTTCGTCGACCAGGTCGCGCAGCGGGTCCGCGCCAACCAGTACAAGCGACGCCCGCCGGTCATCGCCAAGCTCGCCAACCGCACCGTCAACCTGGACTATCGCTACGCCAGGGACTGGGGCGTCTAGGACCGGAGGACTCAGGCCTCCTCGCCGGCGAAGCGTTCGCACAAGGCGTCGATGTCGGCCGTGGCCACCTCATCGGAGGTCAGCGGACCGAGCTCGCGGAAGCGCAGGTACTCGGCGAAGGAGCTGGCGGCCGTCGCGGCCGGCCCGAGCACCGGGGCGTCGTCCAGTCGGGCGGCCTCCCAGTCCACCTCGCGTCGCAGCGCGCGGCGGGCGCGCTGGCAGATCCGGATCGTGCCGGCGAGGCTGTCCAGGGTCTTCTGCTGCCGCTCCGGGTCGGCGCCGGGCCGGGCGAGGTGGGCCTCGAGCCGGCTGTGCGCGACTTCGAGCACCGAGAGCAGCGATTCGACCCGCTGCAGCAACTGCGCGCGGTAGGACGCATCGCCCCTCGTGCCGGCGGGGTTCCGGGGGTGGGGATCAGTCATTTCCAGGGAGGAAGGGAGGACAGGGAGGGTCCAGAGGAAGACTACCCCACGGCAGATCGGCAGAGCGGGAATTCGAAGGCCGCCGCAGACCCCGTGGGGCCCGCGGCGGCGGGGAGGAGCGACCGCTCGCGCCGGCCTAGTAAGTGGCCAGGCAGCGCGCCAGGCGGAACTCCTGCCGGTAGTTCCAGCCCTCCAGCGGCGCGGCCAGGCGATCCCCCTGATAGGGATCCGCCAGGTACCCGACCGCCAGCAAGGCCTGCGCGTTGCGCTCCGCCATCGCCGGGTCGCCGAGCTCCGCCTCCAAGGTGTCGAGGATCCGGCTCATCGAACTGCCGAAGCGGGCGAGCCCCTGCGCGCGCGCCGCGGCCAGGCGCACCGACGGCGCCTCCTCCGGGTCGAGCAGCATGTCGACCGCGCGAGCCGCGCTCTCGGGGTGGGCGACCAGCGCGTAACCGGTCGCCAGCCCGCGCCGCGTGTCCTCGGTGCTCAGGCCGGAGGCGTCGACCGTCTCCAGGATGGTGACGGCCTTCGAGCCGCCCAGGTAACCGACCGCGGTGCACAGGTAGCCGGCGAAGTCCGGATCGATGCCCTTGCGCTGCACCAGCGTGCCGAAGTCCTCGACCACGCCGCCGTCGCCGTAGAAGGCGAAGCCGATCGCGAGGGCGCCCCGCATGCGCTCTTCGTCGCGGCGCGGGTTCTCGAAGCTGCCGAGCCCCTCTTCCTCCCACGGGTCCTTGCCGTGCCCGGAGATCAGCTCGGCGAAGATGCCGTCCATCAAGGAGGCGGCGCCGGCCAGGCCGGCGGCCAGGCCCCAAGCGGAGTGGAGCTGACGATTGCCGCGCACGGCCTCGGCGTGCTGCTCGAGCACTCGCGCGGCGCTGGTGCCGCCGATCCGGCCCACGGCCAGGAAGCAGGAGACCTGGGTCTGGAGATCGCCGCCGGCGTCGAGGCGCTCGGCCAGGCCACCGAGGGCGCCCGGGTCGCGCAAGCGCCCGAGAGCCTGGGCTGCGGCGCGCTGGATCGCGACGTCGGTGTGGCCGAGCCGCTTGACCAGGAATCCGGTCGCGGCGGGGTCGCCGAGCGCGCCCAGCGCCCACAGGCTCAGGGTGCGGACCCGGCGGGAGCTGGTCGAGGCGGTGCGCTCGAGCTCCTCGGTCCGCGTCATCAGCACCGGCGCGAAGTCGGTGCTGCCGTGCAGACCGGCGGCCCAGAGGGTGGCCTGCAGCAGCTTCTCGTCCTCACCCACCAGGCGGTCGGCGAGGAAATCGCGCTCCAGCGCGGTCCCGATGAGGATCTCCGCCTCCGGCCGGCGGCTCAGGCCGAGGCCCAGCACCGCGAAGCAGCGGTCCCCCACCGGCAGGCTCGGATCGGCGAATTGCTCCCCGAGCGCGACCAAGGCGCGGTCCTGCTCCAGCATGCCGAGGCCCAGGAGGGCGGCCTGGCGGACCTGGGCGATCGGGTCCCTGGCGGCCTCGAGCAGCGGCTCCACCGCCGCGCTGACGCCGCAGCGGCCCAGGGACAGGGCGGCCGCCTCGCGCAGCTCGGGGAAGGGCGAGGACAGGGCTTCCACCAGCAGCGGCACGGCCTCCTCGGTCACGACCCCGCGGCGCAGGGCCTCCGGGCGTGGCGCGTAGCGGCCGTCGGACAGCAGGGCCTGCGGCTCGGCTTCGACCGGGCCGCGGAACAGGGCTGCCTGTTCGTGCTCGTACCAGAACTCCCAGCGCTCCCATCCGTCGAGCAGCACGGATTCGCGGGCGCGGGTCTGCTCGGCCAGGACCTCGTCGTAGGGGCCGCGATAGGCGCCCTCCACGAGCGGGACTTCCTGGGGCTGGGGCGAAAGGAACAGCAGAGGGAGGAGAATCAGGGCCATGGCATCCGCGGGGCTCGGGCGTACTTCACCCGTAAACCCTCTTTTGCATCGGCCAAAGGCGGCCGCGGCCTGAAACCCGTCGCGGAATTTCTAGCCGGCGCTGGTCCAGACGCCCTCGAGCTCCTCGAGCGGGGCGCTTCCGACCACGTAGACCCGGTTGCTATGGATCGGCCCCTCCACCACCCAGACACCGCCGAGATCGGTGACCTGCATCAGGATCTTGTTGATCAGGTTGCCGCTGACCAGGCCGGTGTCCCCCTGCTGAGCGGCCAGGATCACGTTCAGGCCGTCGCTCATCACCTCGAGGTGCAGGTTGGGGATCTGGGTGCCGTAGACCTGCTCGGTGAGCACGATCTTCTCCTCGACCGAGAAGTAGCCGGCGGGAGCGTAGCGCAGCTCCAGCGGGCCGAAGCCGAGGGTCGCGTTGTCGATCGGACCGCGGTAGGGCTGCTCAGGCGCAGCCGGCGTGGACCAGACCGTGCCGGCGTGATCCGGCGCCAGGTCGAGGCTGGTGGTCTCCACCGAGGAGAGCAGCAAACCGGCCTCGTCGCGCACCGCCCAACCGAGCAGCAGCCCGAGCTGGTCATCGACGTAGAGCTCGACCGAACCGTAGCCGTAGCGACTGGTGGCGAGGTACTGGGTGCAGCTCCGACCGGCGAGGCTGGTCGAGCCGGCGACGGTCTCCCAGACGTAGTTGCGGCGCAGCCGGTCCTCTTCGCCGCGGTGCAGGTCGCGGTAACGGACCAGGTAGCGCTGGCGGCGATCGTAGAGGGCCTGCCAATCCAGGCTCGGCGCCAGCATGCTGTTGCTGCCGGCATGCTGGACGCCGGTCAGCTCGAGCCGGAACTCGCCGCTGCCGTCGGCCGAGAGCAATTCCCGGAAGGTGTCGAGGGTGCCCTCGGGGTTGCGCACTCGGAACAGCCGCTCCTGGTCCAGGAGCATCGACTCGGGCGCCGCGAAGTCGGGCAGGCGGACGGCGGAGGGCGCCGTGGCTTCGTTGGAGGAGCCGCCGGCGGCCTGGCTGAGCCGGCCGGGATCGGTCGGGTCCGCCGCCGCGCCGGCGCCGGAGCTGGAGCCGAAGCAGGCGCCGAGGCCGAGGGTCAGCACCAGAGCGATGGCGATGTTGGCGGAGCGGCTCATAGCTGGCCCTCCACCGGAGCGCCGAGCGAGCCGGCCAGGCCGCGCGCGGCGGGCGACAGCTGCTGCTCCTGGACTTCGACCGGGATGGCGCGCGAGCGGTAGTAGTCGCGCAGCTCGGTCCGTTCGTAGTACGCGTAGACCGGCTGGCTCGGGGCCGGCTTGTCGCGGCCGCTGAGCAGGAAGCCGAGCGCGAAGACCGCCACCACCGCGGCGACGGCTGCCAGGCGCCGGAACACCAGCACCGGCCGCGGCCGGGCCTGGGCCTGCACCTCGGGCTCGATCCGGTCCCACAGCTCATCCGGGGCTTCCGCCGGCTCGGAGATGCCGAGGGCCACCCGCTGCCAGAGCTCGTCCGGCGCGCGCGCACCGCCCAACTGCCGGAGGCGAGCCTCCAGGCTTTCGGGCAGGTCGACGATTTCGGGGTGGTTTTCCACGGGGTGAGGGAGGGGATGGAGTCGGCTCAGCCGCTGGCGTCGGGTCGTTCTCCCTGACGGGAGAGGAATTCACGCAGCGCGGAATGAGCGCGGTTGAGCCGGGATTTCACGGTGCCGAGGTTGCACTCGAGCGTTTCGGCGATCTCTTCGTAGCTGAGGTCTTCCATGTAGCGGAGGACCAGCAGGGAAGAGAAACAAGGGTTGATGCTGGCCAGGGCCTGTCGGACGGCTTCGACCGATTCTTGATCGGCCAGATGCACCAGGGGATCCGACTGTTCGGGCTCGATGGTGGCTTCTGCGAGCGGGTCGGAGTCCCCCGCGGCCAGGATCGTGGTGACGGAGCCGCGTTGGCCGGCGAGCCGGCGGCGGCGGACGTCGATCGCGGCGTTGACCGCGATCCGGTAGACCCAGGACGAGAACCGGCTGCGGAAGGCGAAGTCCTTGATGCGCCGGGCCAAGGTGATCAGGGTCTCCTGGGCGGCGTCGAGGGCGTCCTCTTCGTTGCCGGTGACTCGCAAGCAGATCGTGTAGATCCGGTTGCTGTAAAGATCGTAGAGCTCGCGGTAGGCCGCCTCGAAGGCGGTGCCGCGTGCTCGCTGGCACCTCTTGACCAGCTCCAGGTCGGAATCAGTCAAAGGTGGTCCTTATTTCGACGGGGCTGGAGTCTGGGGGGTTCCAAGTTTCTGGTAACTGACCTAAGCCTAGAAAATGTATCGGCTTGGGGCAAACCGAGATTCCCTGATCCTGGGATGACGGAAAAGGAAGCCGCCGCTCTCCCGGGAGAGCGGCGGCATTCAGGAAATCCTTTCTTGCTAAGGATTTAGGCGGTTCAACCGCCGAGCAGGCCGACCACGTCGATGCCGATCACCGTGTCATCCTTGGTGAGGGCGCAGCCAGGCATGCAGATCGAACCCGGCTCGGGATCGCAGGCCGCGTCGGCGACCACGTACTTGACGCGTCCGCCGCCCAGGTTGGCGATCGGGACCAGGGTCTGGATGCAGATCTCGTCGGCGGTGCCGGTGCTGGTGCCGCCGCCGTCGCCGGGCTCGACCGGGAACAGGCCGCCGGTCTTCTGGCCGTTGCCGCCGGAGGCGTTGCTGCCGCCCGCGAGCTCGTTGAATTGGATGCCCGAATTCGCCGGGCCGGAGCCGCGAGTGGAGCTCTGGTTGAGCCGCAGGTCGATCTCGGCCAGGTAGCCGCCCGAGTGGGTCAGCTGGACGGAATCGGCGAGGACCTCGTTGTCGACCCAGCAGATGGCCCCGAAGGCGGCCGAGGGGTTGTGGTCGAACCAGGCGCTATCGATGCGCAGGCGCAGTCGTTGGCTCTGGAAGCCGCTCAGGCTGCTGGCGACCTGGATGTTGTCGACCAGGAAGGGCTGCAGCTCGGAGAAATCGAAGGTCCGGTCGGCGTACTCGGTCGCCATGTGGAATTCGAGCCCGTAGACGGCGAGGGAGGTCAGGGCGAAGAACTCGAAGACGAAGTCCGAGCCGACCTGGTAGACCTCGAATTCGAAGGCAGAGGCGCCGTTCGGCAGGTTCTGGGCGCTCTCGAAGGTGTTCGGATCAGAGCCGAGGATGAACTCCTCGAAGTCGGTCCGGCCGTCGCCGTCCGGGTCGGCGAAGTTCGGATCGGTGCCGAGCCGGAGCTCCAGGGCGTCGTCGAGCAGGTCACCGTCGGCGTCGGCCAGGGCGGTCAGGTTCGATCCGCTGGCGGCGAGCTCGGCAGGGGCGGACAAGAAGCCAAGCCCCGCGGCGAAGGCCGCGCAGCCGAATCCGGCAAGAGACAGAATTCCGGAACGCATGGGTATTGGGTAGGGCTCCATTTCCAGGGGGAAGGCCACCTTAGCACGGATTCGGCGCGGGTGCGTCGGATCGGGCGGCTCCCGTAGGGAGCTAACGATGCCAAACTCCCTTGGTAACGGGTTTTGCGGCTCGATTCCGCTGATCCCAGAAGCCCTATCCAAGCCGAATGGGTCCGGCTATCCTGTCCGCCCGGATTTTCTGTGTGCGCCCGTAGCTCAGCTGGATAGAGCGTCTGCCTCCGGAGCAGAAGGTCACGTGTTCGAATCGCGTCGGGCGTACCATTCCTAAGTCGCTTCCGGAGCTGAGTTTGTTGCCAGGGATCTGGTCCCTGGCCCCGCCGGCGAGAACCACGGCCAGAGGACGCTGGACCCGAGGGAATGCTGGATCCGCGCAAGGGTGACCCGATCGTTCGGCTGAGGTGGGGCCTGCAAGCGGCCCTGGGCCTGCTGTTCGCTTACGCCGGCCTGAGCAAACTCGGCGACCTGGCGGCCTTCCGCGAGACGGTCGCCGCCTTCGGCCTGGTGTTCGACGGGCTGGTTCCCACCGCGGCCTTCGCCGTGGCTGCCCTGGAGGTCCTCGCGGGCGTCGGTCTGGCGTTCCAGCGCCTCGGCGCCCGCCACCTCATCACCGCCCAGCTGCTGGGCTTCGTCGCCGTCCTGCTCTACGGCATCGCGCGCGGCCTCGACGTCGACTGCGCCTGCTTCGGACCGGCCGACCCGGAAGCGCCCACCAGCCTCAAGGGAGCCCTCGTCCGCGATCTCGGCCTGCTGGCCGCCTGCGCCCTCCTGTACCTTTCCGACTCCCGGAAGCCCTCCGCCGCCGCGACACCCGAACGAACATGACCCCGCGCCTGCTGCTCTCCCTGCTCCTCCCCTTCCTGCTCGCGGCCTGCGGCACCGACCAGTTCGAACGCGAGCTCCAGCTCGAGGAGTCCGGCGTGCGCCTGGCCCGCGAGGCCGCCGACGGCGACTACGGCCTGATCACCGCAGCCGAGCTGAAGGCCAAGCTCGACGCCGGCGAGGACCTCCTCCTGATCGACGCGATGCCCTTCGAGGACAGCTACGCCAAGGGCCACCTGCCCGGCGCGGAGCACTTCCTGTTCCCGATCCCGGTGATGGAGGGCTGGGACGCGGCCGAGACTGGCGGCAAGAGCCTGGACGACTACCGCGCCCTGCTCGGGGATGACCTCGATCGCGAGATCATCGCCTACTGCGGCTTCGTGAGGTGCACCCGCAGCCACAACGCGGCCGTCTTCGCCCGCCAGCTCGGCTTCGGGAACGTCAAGCGCTTCCCGGGCGGGATCTTCGCCTGGAAGGGGGCGGGGTTCCCGCTCGAGACCGACTGATCGAGCGGTGCCCCGGCAGCTGGAAGCTGCCGGGGCGCCGGAACGAACGGGAAGAGGCCGCGGATCAGGGCAGCACCCGCACCGACACCCGGTTGCTGAGGTGACCGGTCCCGCCGCCGAAGAGCGCGGCCTGGAAGTGCAGCAGCCGGTCGCTCAGCTGCGGGGTCCACGGGATCAGGATCGGCTCCCAGAGCCCGCCCGCCGGGATTGGTAGCGGGGCGGTCTGGCGGAGGGTGGCGCCCAGGTCGAGTTGCGAAACGCCGTAGGGCGTCGGGCTCGCGCCCAGCTGGTCCGCCACCGCGACGACCGCCCAGTCCGCGACCACCGGGATCCGCAGATCCAGCTGGCCGCCGCGGGTGGGGAAGCCCTCCAGCCTCAGGTCCGCGGGGCGGACGTCCCCGCACAGGATGTCGCCGCCGCCGCCGAAGTGGTTGGCGTGGACGTTCTTGCTGGCGAAGGCGACCACCTGTCCGGTCGGGTCGAGGTCCACCGCGAAGGCGGAGCCGTCCATGCGGTACTCGCTGAGCACCGCGCCGGCCACGTCCAGGACCAGGCCCTCCGGCGTGGTGTGGAGGCTGTCGCCCCAGGAGGCCACGGCCACCGTCTCCCCGGCGTCGTCGAGGTCGAGGTCGGAGGCCCACAGCTGGGCGGTGGTGTTGGGCTCGCTGAGGGTATGGCGGCTCAGCTCCACGCCGGCGGCGAGGTCGTGCAGCCGGACCTCGAAGGCATCCGCGCTGCCCATCTGGACCACGTATCCGACCCGGCTGCCATCCTGGCTCATGGACAGCGGACCGCAGAAGTCGGTGTCGGCGAAGCGGAGCTCGGTCGTGAGGGACCAGGTGCCGGGCGCGGTCTCGTCGAAGACCAGGACCATGCCGTAGCCGCCGACCGCGAAGCGGGTGCCGTCGCCGCACAGCTCGGCGCCGCTGAACATGCTGTAGAGGCCGTGGTCACGGATCTTCTCGCGGTGCACCACGGTGCCGGTCATCACGTCGTAGAGCTTGATCTGATCGCTCAGGAGCACGCAGGCCAGGCGGCCGTCGTCGCTCAAGGTGATCTCGTTCGGGATGGCGGCGCCTGAGATCACGCCGAGGCCGCGCTCCGAGATCAGGGTGCCGTCCTTGCGGAAGGCCTTGAGCTTGGTCCCGCCCGAGGGGTAGCCGAACCAGGCGAGGATGGTCTCGCCGTCGTCGCTGATGCAGACGCCCTGGCCGGCCGAGTAGTAGTTGTCGCTGGTCGGGAAGGCGAAGGACCAGGCGGGATGAGTGTCGGCCGTGTCGGTGTAGACCTCGAGCAGCGGTTCGAACTGCTGCGTGGCCTCGTTCCAGAACACCGACATGGCGGCCGCCGTGGCGGCGTGGTCGGCCACGTCGACCTTGGTGGTCTTGCTGTCGGAGCGGGCGTCGAGCACGTGCTGCCAGGTGGTGCCTGGATAGAGGCGGTGGCCGGCGTCGTTGAGCTTCATGCCGGCGAGGACCAGGGCGCCGTGGTCGCCGACGGCGACGCCGTCGCCGATCCAGTATTCGGTGCCGGAGTCGTTCTCCCAGCGCAGGGTGGCGCCGTAGCTGCGGCCGCCGGATCCGGCGGCCGGGGAGGGCGAGGCCGTCCTGAGTTCGCGGACGATGCCGGCGGCGGTGGCGGTGGTGTCCGCCCATTGGCGGGACTCCTGGACCTCGAGCTGGGCCGGGGCAGGTGTCGTGAGAAGGAGCAGGGTCAGAGTGAGCAAGGATTCACCTCCTGGTCGATGGGAGTTCGATGGGTGGAAGGGGGCGCCGGGCCGCGGGCGGCGCCTAGGGCACGATGTGCAGGTCGCGGGCGATCGAGCTGAGTCGGCCGCGGCCGGTGAGCGGGTCGAAGCTCACGGCGGCGAAGTGGACCGCGCTGCCGATCGCCGGCGCGAGGGCGGGGTGACCGAGGGCGGTGGCGGCGCCGTCCCCGTGCGCGTCGAGCAGGCCGCGGCCGCCGGGCAGCAGCGGCGAGTTCCAGCCGCCGACCATGCGCTCGAACAGCGGATCGGCGGCGAGCGGGATCGGGATGCCGCCGCGGAAGCTGCGGCCCGCGCCCGCGCGGCTGGCGAGCACGGCGTAAGACGCCCCGGCTTCGCTAACCGGGAAGTCGAGGGCCAAGGCCACGGCGTGGCCGCTGCGCGCCGGGAGCTCGGCTGCGGCCGGCACGAGGTAGGGGTCGATGCCCTGCAGGTACACGCTGCCGGCGGCGTTGCGCCCCTGCGGGTCGGCGGTGCGGGCGCCGACCAGGAGCTCGCCGAGACCGTCCCCGTCCAGGTCGGGCATCATCCCGAGGCCGGAGCCGAAGTTGTCGCCCGCGGCGTCGCCGTCGCGCCGCCAGAGCAGCGCACCGGTGGCCCCGGACCAGACGTAGGTCGTGCCGGCGCCGAGCAGCCCCTCCGGGTCGGTGGAGCGCGCCCCAGCCGCCAGGTCGGGGACGCCGTCGCCGTCCAGGTCCTGCCCGGCGGCGACCGCATCGACCGGCTCGAGGTGCAGGACCTGGAGCTGCTGGTGCTGCAGATCGAGACGCAGTTCCTGCAGGGCTACACCACCGAGCAGCAGGTGGCCGAGCTGGACCGCGCCGAGCGCGAGGTCGCGGTGGCGCGGCTGCGGCGCGAGCGGACCTACCAGGAGGTGATGGAGCTGCTCGACCGCGCCGAACGCCAACACGCCGGCGTGGTGGGCACCGACCAGGTCCGCGCCGAGCTCAACCTGGAGAAGGTGCGCGAGGCGCTGGACGTCGAGGACACGCGGGCGGCGGAGTTCTACGACAAGCTGGCGGCGAAGTTCGACGACGGCTCGGTGCGGCGGCGGCTCTACCCGCTCGGTGGCCTGCGGATCGAGGTCGAGCCGGCCGGCGAGGTCTCGATCTGGTTGTTCCGCGCCCGCAACCACAGCGAGCTCGTCGAGGGCGGAGAGCCGCGCATGGTGCACGAACCGGTCGGGCCGGCGGCGGCGCCGATCGACCCCGGGCGGCGGGTGCTGCGGGTGGTGCGCGGGGGCGGCGGCGTCGAGGCGCAGGACCTGATCCTGGCCCTGGACGGGGTGGCGGTGGCGGAGCTGGCGGCGAGCGAG
>CAZXTO010000085.1:0-12025 GCA_964643675.1 uncultured Planctomycetales bacterium | reverse complement strand
GGCGGAGGCGGCCTCCTCGAGCGCCAGCTCGGCGGCCCGCACCGCCAGCGCGGCCTGCTGGCCGGGGCTCAGGCGGTCTTCGGCGATCAGCTCACGGCCGTTCCAGCCGGTGAGGCTGACGTCGAGCTGGAGCCCGCCCTCGAAGCCCGGCCGGTGCGGCAAGAGGGCGTGGTGGCCGTTGCGGATGCGCCCGATCCAGCTGCCGGGTTCGCGATCGGCAGGCTTCTCGAGCATCAGGCTGGTGCCGCCGCCGACCATGCGCGGGGTGCGCTCGCGGGCGATCTCATGCTGGAGGTAGAGCAGGCGTCGGTTGCGGGCGCCCTTGACCTCCTTCGGCACGTCGTCCGGCAAGGCGTCGGCCGCGGTCCCGGGCCGCGGGCTGTACTGGAACACGAAGCTCTGCAGGAAGCCGAACTCCCGCATCGCCGCCACCGAGGCCTCGAAGTCCTGGTCGGACTCGCCGGGGAAGCCGACGATCCAGTCGGAGACCAGCTCGAGGTCGGGCATGCGCTCGCGCAGGAGCTCGATCCGCCGGCGGTAGAGCTCGAGGGTGTAGCCGCGCTTCATCGCCCGCAGCATGCGGTCGGAGCCGGACTGCAGCGGGATCGGCAGCAGGCGCAGGAACTGCGGCGAGCGCGCCATCGCGTCGGCCAGCTCCTCGTCGCAGTAGGACGGGTGGAGGGTGATCAGCCGCACCCGCTTCAGCGCGTCCAGCTCGGCCAGCTCATCCAGCAGCCGCCCGAGCTTGGGGCGCTCACCCTTCGGCCCCAGGTCGGCGCCGTAGGCGTCGATGGTCTGCCCCAGCAGGCTGATGTCGGTGACGCCGTCATCGATCAGGCGGCGGCACTCGTCCACCACCTCCGCCACCGGCCGGCTCTCGACCCGGCCGCGCACCGAGGGCACGATGCAGAAGCTGCAATTGAGGTCGCAGCCGCGCATCACCGCCACCTGGGCCATGTGCCCGGCGGGCCGCCCGATCAGGTCCCGCACCGGGGCGTCGACCTTCTGCACCGCGTCCCCCAGCTCCAGCACCCGCTCCTCGCCACCGAACACCCGCTCGACCTGGTCCGGCAGGCCGGGGAAGTGGCGCGAGCCGCAGACGATGTCGACGTGGGGCTCGCGTTCGAACAGCTGCACGCCTTCGCGCTCGGCCATGCAGCCGACCACCCCCACGACCAGCTCCGGGCGCGCCCGCTTGACCCGCTTCAGCTCCCCGAGCAGGGAGTGGACCTTCTCCTCGGCGTGCTCGCGCACCGAGCAGGTGTGGAACAGCACCAGGTCGGCGCCGTCCTGGTCCTCCGTCTCGCGCCAACCGCGGCGCTGGAAGGCCCCGCGGATCAACTCCCCGTCATAGAAGTTCATCTGACAGCCGAACACCCGCAGGCAGAAGCTGCGGGTGTCGGTGCGGGGCGCGGCGGGCGCGTCTGCCGAGGTCATCAGTTGTTGCTGACGCTCTGCAGCTCCTCCACCTCGCAGCCGTCCCCGGGGTAGAAGTCCTCGACGTCGACGTCGATGCCGTACTCGTCCATCAGCTCGGACTTGAGCAGGCGGTGGCGGACGCCGTCGCCGGTCATGTAGACCAGGGCGGTGCGGTGCTGCCAGTGGGCGTCGGACATGATGGCGGTGGCCCCCGGACTCCGCTTGAGCTGGCTGCGGAGGTCCCGGTCCCCGTGGCTGTCATAACCGGCGTAGGAGATCGCCCCCTCCGGCAGCTCGTCCCACAATCCGAGGTACTCCATGACATCCATGTCGTACTCCTCTGGTAGGACGTGCTCCTCGTAGGTGGCGCTCGGACAGAAGAACATCTTGGCGTGGCTCTCGGTGTGCTCGAACTGGCCGTCCTTCCACAGCCGCAGCCAGAACTTCTGGCCCGAGTCCCGCGGCCACTGGCCCTTGTGATCCGCCTGCCACGACACCATGTAGCGGTAGGCGTTGTTCATGTTGATCTCGCAGGCGGACAGGTTGGCCTTGTCCATCCACTCCGGCACGTTCACCACCAGGTAGGTGGAGAGGATCCCGATGATGATGATCACCACCATCATCTCGAGCAGGGTGAAGCCCGCCCGGAGGGCGCGGCGCGGAATGGATCGGATGCTCATCTCAAGTCCCCTGGGAGTAGTCCGTGGCGTAGGCCTTCTGGTCCTCGGTGAGCTCGTCCAGGCCGATGCCCATGGCCTCCAGCTTGATGCCGGCGATCTCCTGGTCGAGCTCCTCGGGCAGCATATGCACCCCCTTGCCGAGGGTTTCGCCTTCCCGCGCCAGCATCATCATGGCCTGGAACTGGTTGGCGAAGCTCATGTCCATGACCTCGGAGGGGTGGCCCTCGGCGGCGGCCAGGTTGACCAGCCGGCCCTCGGCCAGGACGTAGATGCGGCGGCCGTCGTGCAGGGTGTGCTCGATGCAGTTGTCGCGCATCTCGCGCTTGGAGACGGTCAGCTCGGCCAGGTCCTCGAGGTTCAGCTCGCAGTCGTAGTGGCCGGTGTTGCAGACGATGGCGCCGTCCTTCATCGAGTCGAAGTGGCGCTTGACGATCACGTCCTTCATGCCGGTGGTGGTGATGAAGACGTCGCCGATCTTGGCGGCGTCGTCCATCTTCATGACCTGGACGCCCTCGAGCATGGCCTTCAGCGCCGCGGTCGGCTTGATCTCGGTGGCGATCACGTTCGCCCCCAGGCCCTTGGCGCGCAGACCGCAGCCGCGGCCGCAGTGGCCGAAGCCGGCGGTGACGAAGTTCTTGCCCGCCAGCAGCACCGAGGTGGCGCGCAGGATGCCGTCGAGGCTGGACTGGCCGGTGCCGTAGACGTTGTCGAAGTCCCACTTGGTCTCGGCGTCGTTGACGGCGATGACCGGGTACTCGAGCTTGCCGTCGTCGGCCATGGCGCGCAGCCGGTGGACGCCGGTGGTGGTCTCCTCGGAGCCGCCGACGATGGTCTTCATCGCCTCGGGGTGGCTGCTGTGGACCCGGAAGATCAGGTCGGCGCCGTCGTCCAGGGTCAGGGTCGGCCCGAACTCGATGGTCTGGTCGATCGACCAGTAGAAGGCCTCGGTGTCCTGGCCGTACCAGGCGTAGATGTGGATGCCCTCTTCCGCCAGCGCGGCGGCGACGGCGTCGTGGGTGCTGAGCGGGTTGCAGCCCGACCAGGCGACCTCGGCTCCGGCGGCCTTCAGGGTGCGGATCAGGACCGCGGTCTCCTTGGTGACGTGCAGGCAGCCGGCGATGCGCTGGCCCTTCAAGGGCTGGGTCTTGGCGAACTTCTCGCGCAGCGCCATCAGCACCGGCATGCGGCTCTCGGCCCAGTCGATCAGGAGCCGCCCTTCGGCGGCGAGGGAGAGGTCAGCGACCTTGTAGTCCACGGCTTCGGTGGTCGTCATGTTGTTCTGGGGTCTCGATCAGAGAGTGGCGGGCGGCGGCTCAGGCGCTGCGGCCCGCCACGGCGAGGGACTCGAGCTCCTCGACGAGGTCGAGCTTCTCCCACGGGAAGAGGTCGCGGCCGAAGTGGCCGTGACAGGCGGTCTGGCGGTAGCTCCAGCCCTGCGGCGCGCGCAGGCCGAGGCTGCCGATGATCCAGTCCGGCGTGAAGGGAGCGTGGCCGTTCCAGGCCGAGAGGCCGCGCAGGCGCTCGGCGATCTCGGCGTCGGTGAAGCCCTCGGCGGCGGTGCCGAAGGTGTCGACCCGCAGCGAGGTCGGTTCGGCCACGCCGATGGCGTAGGAGAGCTGGAGCTCGCAGTGCTTGGCCCAGCCGGCCTTGACCACGTTCTTGGCCACCCAGCGGGCGGCGTAGGCGGCCGAGCGGTCGACCTTGGTGGCGTCCTTGCCGGAGAAGGCGCCGCCGCCGTGGCGGGCGTAGCCGCCGTAGGTGTCGACGATGATCTTGCGCCCGGTCAGGCCGGCGTCGCCGTGCGGGCCGCCGATGATGAACTGGCCGGTCGGGTTGATGTGGAACTTAGTGTCGGCGTCGATCATGTTCGCCGGCAGCACCGTGCGGATGATCCCGGCCTCGACCTCGCGCCGCACCAGCTCGATGTCGACCTCCTCGGTCTGGGTCGACAGCACCACGGCCTCGATGCGTTGCGGGCGGCCGTCGGCGTACTCCAGGGTCACCTGGGACTTGGCGTCCGGGCGCAGCCACGGCAGGTCGCCGTCGCGGCGCAGCTCGGCCTGCTTCTCGACCAGCTTGTGGGCCCAGTGGATCGGCGCCGGCATCAGGGCGTCGGTCTCGTCGCAGGCGTAGCCGAACATCATGCCCTGGTCGCCGGCGCCGGTGGACTTGCCGCTGTCCTCGTCCTCGTCCACGCCCAT
The DNA here is from genome assembly GCA_964643675.1 of uncultured Planctomycetales bacterium. Lineage (GTDB taxonomy): Bacteria > Planctomycetota > UBA1135 > UBA1135 > UBA1135 > J029. The sequence goes on along the minus strand of CAZXTO010000085.1, from coordinate 7,725 downwards.
CGCGATGTCGTCCGACTGCTCGTGGATCGCCGACAGCACGGCGCAGGAGTCGGCGTCGAAGCCGACCCCGGCCTCGGTGTAGCCGATCTCGCGCACGACCTCGCGCACCAGCTTCTGGACGTCGACGTAGGTCTGTGTGCGGACCTCGCCGGCGACCGTCACCAGCCCCGTGGTGACCAGGGTCTCGCAGGCGACGCGCGAGTGCGGGTCGTCCTTCAGACAGGCGTCCAGGAAGGCGTCGGAGATCTGGTCGGCCACCTTGTCGGGGTGGCCCATCGAGACGGACTCGGAGGTGAAGAGCTTCTTCTCCATGGGGACGGAGGCAGGGAGGTCGGAGTGCTAGGAAGGGAGGATGCCGGCCTGCTCCAACATCCGGAGCGTGGTCGCGGCGGCCCCGCGGCGGGCGGACAGGGCATGGGCGCCGCGGCGACCGGATTCCGCGGCCGAAGCGGGGTCTGCGACCCATTCCGCGGCATAGCCTAACAAACGAGCCGGGTCCTCTCCACGCCGCAGGCCCCCCGCCTCGGCCAGCAATTCCACCTCGTCGAGGAAGTTCTCGGTGTGGGGGCCGACCAGGACCGGGCGCTCCAGCACGGCCGGTTCGAGCACGTTCTGGCCGCCGTGCGGGATCAGCGATCCGCCGACGAAGGCCAGCTGGCAGCAGCGGTAGACCACCTCCATCTCGCCGAAGCTGTCGACCACCAGGACCGCCCCGTCGGGCAGGGCCTGGCCCTCGGGCTGGCTCGAACGCAGCAGCACCGGCCGAGCGCCCAGGGCCTCGCGCAGGTCGCGGAGCAGCCGCGGCGCCCGCTTGGGGTGACGCGGCACCACCAGGAACAGGACCGGGTCGAACTCGGGGCGCCGACAGGCCTCGAACAGCAGGTCCAGCTCCTCGGGTTCGTGGGTCGAGCCGAGCGCGACCACCGGCCGGCCGTCGATCCAGGCCGGCCACGGCGCCGGCGCCGGCAGCTCGGGGTCGAGCTGGGGCACCGAATCGAACTTGAGGTTGCCGGTGACCTGGATCCGTTCCCAGGGCACCGCCAGCTGGCGGAAGCGGTTGGCGTAGCGGTCGTTCTGGACCCCGTAGAGGGCGATGCGGTCGAACTGCGGCAGCAGCCGCTGCACCCGCCGGTAGCCGCTCATCGAGCGCTCGGTGATGCGGCCGTTGACGATCGCCACCGGCAGATCCCGGCGGTTGCAGGCGCGCAGGAAGTTGGGCCAGATCTCCAGCTCCATCAACACCACCGCCGCCGGCCGCACCCGGCCCAGGAACAGGCGGCAGGCGAAGGCCAGGTCCAGGGGGAAGGCAAAAACCGCCAGCTCCGGGAACAGCCGGCGCGCAGTGGCGCGGCCGCTCGGGGTGGTCGAGGAGATCGCCAGGGCCAGCTCGGGGTGGGCGCGGCGCAGCTCCTCCACCAGCGGGCGCATCGCCGCCACCTCGCCGACCGAGACGCCGTGGAGCAGCAGGCCGTCCTGGAAGCCGGTGTCGCGCGGGGCGAAACCCAGCCGCTGGGCGAAACCGCGCCGGCCATCGCGCGTGAACAGCGAGCGCAGCATCATGACCGGCACCAGCGCCAGCCCCGCCAGGTACAGCAGGGCGTCGTAGAGCAGGTAAGCGGCGTCGAAGCGGCCGCGCATCAGGGTCCCGGCCTCAGCCGATGCGGCCGTGGCACTGCTTGTACTTCTTGCCGGAGCCGCACGGGCAGGGAGCGTTGCGGGCGACCTTCGGCGCTCCCGAGACCGTGTTCTCGGTCTGGGCCTGGTGTTGTTCCTCGGGCGGCGCCGGGGCCTCCTTGGCCGCTTCCTGAGCCGCGGCCTCCTTGGCGGCCTGCTCCTTGGCGTACTTCTGGAGCGGGCTCTCCTGCTGCGGAGGCTTGTAGCCGACCGCCACCCGACGCTGCGGCGCGGCGGCGCGCTGCGGCGCCCCTACCGGACCGGTCGAGACCGAGCCGCCGACGGCCGGGGCCGCCGCCGGCCGGTGGGCCTGGGCGCCGGAGTAGGCCTGGTCGAGGCGCTCCTCGTCCCCGGAGCGGATCTGCACCCGCAGGATGTAGTCGGTGACCTCGTCCGCGACCCGGAACAGCATGTCCTCGAACTGGGCCAGCCCCTCGCGCTTGTACTCGGTCTTCGGGTCCACCTGGGCATAACCGCGCAGGCCGATGCCCTGGCGCAGCGAGTCCATGTTGTAGAGGTGGTCCTTCCACTTCGAGTCGATGGCGTTCAGCAGCAGGAAGCGCTGCAGCTCGTGGTTGGCCTCGGGGCCGAGCTCCTCGGCGCGGGCGTCGAGCCGCTCGCTGATGTCCCCTGCCAGCCGCTCGCCGAGCTGGCTGATGCCGATCTCCTCGAGGGCGGCGGCGTCGAGCTCGCAGCCCCACTTGCGCTGGCCCCACAGGGCGATCGCCTCGAAGTCCGGCGGGATCTCGCGGCCGTCGCCGCCGTAGGTCGCGAGGGTGCTCTCGACCACCTCGCCGAACATGTCGTCGATGCGCTCGCGCAGGTCCTCGGCCTCCATCGCCTCCTGGCGGTGCTCGTAGATGAGGTGGCGCTGCTTGTCCATCACCTCGTCGTACTCGAGCAGGTTCTTGCGGATCTCGAAGTGGTAGGTCTCGACCTTCTTCTGCGCCTTCTCGATCGCGCGCGAGACCATCGCCGACTCGACCGGCTCGCCGCCGCCCATGCCGGCGCGGCCGAGGAAGCCCTTGACCCAGTCGCGGTAGAAGCGCCGCATCAGGTCGTCGTCGAGCGACAGGAAGAAGCGTGAGCGGCCCGGGTCGCCCTGGCGACCGGAGCGGCCGCGCAGCTGGTTGTCGATCCGGCGCGCCTCGTGGCGCTCGGTGCCGAGCACGTAGAGGCCGCCCGCGGCCAGCACCTCCTCCTTCTCGGCGGCGCAGCGCTGCTCGATCTCGGGCCGCAGCTCCTCCGCCTTGGCCTCGCGCTCCTCCTCGTCGACCTTGAGCAGCGCCGCCTCGCGCCGAAGCAGGCCCTCGGGGTTGCCGCCGAGCACGATGTCGGTGCCGCGGCCGGCCATGTTGGTGGCCACGGTGACGGCGCCCTTGCGCCCGGCCTGGGCCACGATCTCCGCCTCCCGCTCGTGCTGCTTGGCGTTCAACACCTCGTGCGGGATGCCGCGCCGCTTGAGCATGCCCGACAGCAGCTCGGAGGACTCGATCGAGATCGTGCCCACCAGCATCGGCTGGCCGCGCTGGCTGGTCTCCTCGATCTCGCTCGCGATCGCCTTCCACTTGTCCTCCTTGTGGAGGTAGATCACGTCCTTCTCGTCGGCCCGGACCACCGGCTGGTTGGTCGGGATCTGGAGCACGTCGAGGTCGTAGATCGAGGCGAATTCGCCGGCCTCGGTCATCGCCGTGCCGGTCATGCCGGACAGCTTCTCGAACAGCCGGAAGTAGTTCTGGAAGGTGATCGTGGCCAGGGTCTGGTTCTGGGCCCGAGGCCGCAGCCCCTCCTTGGCCTCGCAGGCCTGGTGCAGGCCGTCGGACCAGCGCCGGCCCTCCATCAGGCGGCCGGTGAACTCGTCGACGATCACGATCTCCTTGCCGCGGTCGGTCTCCTTGACCACGTAGTCGACGTCGTGGGCGTAGAGGTGCAGCGCCCGCAGGCAGGTCTCGATGACGTGCGGCCACTCCATGTGCTCCGGGCTGGAGTAGAAGTCCTCGACCCCGATCAGCTTCTGGGCGGCGACGATGCCCTCCTCGGTCAGGATCGCCTGCTTCTCCTTCTCCTTGAGCTCGAAGTGGTTCTCGCCCTTCAGCTTGCGCGCGGCCTGGACGCCGACCCAGTACTTCTCGGCGCTGCCGGTGGCCGGCCCGCTGATGATCAGCGGGGTCCGCGCCTCGTCGATCAGGATCGAGTCGACCTCGTCGATGATGGCGAAGCCGAGCGTCTTCTGGACCTGGTCGTCGGTGCGCGTCTTCATGTTGTCGCGCAGGTAGTCGAAGCCGAACTCGTTGTTGGTGCCGTAGACGATGTCGCTGGCGTACACCGGGTGCCGCTCCGAGGGCGCCATCGAGGACTGGATCGCCCCCACCGAGACCCCGAGGTACTCGTAGACCGGCTTCATCCACATCGCGTCACGGCGGGCCAGGTAGTCGTTCACGGTGACGACGTAGACCGGTCCGGCGAGCGCATTCAGGAAGGCCGGCAGGGTCGCGACCAGGGTCTTGCCCTCGCCGGTGGCCATCTCGGCGATCGAGCCCGAGTGCAGCACCATGCCGCCGATCAGCTGGACGTCGAAGTGGCGCATGTGGAGGGTGCGCCAGGCGGCCTCGCGCACCATCGCGAAGGCCTGCGGGATCAGCTCGTCCAGCTTGCCGCCGGCGGCGATCTGCTCGCGCCAGGCCGCGGTCTGGGCCTTCATCTGCTCCTCGCTGAGCCCCTCGGCCCACGCCGCCTGCGCCCCGATGGCCTGGACCATCGGCTGCATCTTTTTGAGCTGCCGGGCGTTCTGGGAGCCGAAGACGGCCCGGAGCATCTTGCCGACCCCTTGGCCGACGGCCCCCATGGAGTCGCTGATCGATTCGAAGTCCACCATCGTGTCGTGGCTAGGCGAGAGGGTTCCGCGCCGGGGTCCCGGCAGGATCGTGATTGGGCAGTATAGCCCGCGCCGGGGCCGCCCCGGTCGGGCTCAGGAGCGGCCGGGCCACTCCAAGGTGCCGACCAGGTCGGAGGCTTGCAGGCCTTCGGCCGCGAGTTCTCGGCGCAGCTCGTCGGCGATCCCGCTGATCCTGGAGGGGTCCCGGAAGCCGGCGGTGCCGACCTGCACCGCGCTGGCCCCGGCGACCAGGAACTGGAGCACGTCGTCGGCGCAGCGGGCGCCGCCGGAGGCCACGATCGGGATCGAGACCGCCTCGGCCGCCTCGCGCACGAAGCGCATCGCGATCGGTCGCACCGCGGGCCCCGACAGGCCGCCGAAGCCGGCTCCGAGCGCCGGCCGCCGGCTCTTCCAGTCCACCACCAGCCCCAGCACGGTGTTGCAGACCGTGAGGGCGTCGGCCCCGGCTCGTTCGGCGGCCTCGGCCAGCGGCGCGATCCGGGTGACGTTGGGCGAGAGCTTGGCCCACAGGGGCTTGTCGGTCAGCGCGCGGCAGGCGCCGATCACCTCGGCCACCGCCTCGGGCGAGCTCGAGAAGGGCAGGCTGCCGCCCTGCACGTTGGGGCAGCTCAGGTTGACCTCGATCGCGTCGAAGGCCGCCAGCGGGCCGAAGGCGCGCACCATCTGGCAGTACTCCTCGACCGACTCGCCGCCGGCGTTGGCGACCACCGGCAGCTCGAGCGCCTCCAGGGCGCCGAGGTGGTCGGCCAGGAAGGCCTCGACGCCGCGGTTCTCGAGGCCGATCGAGTTCATCAGCCCGCTCGGGGTCTCGACCAGGCGCGGCGGCCGGTTGCCGTGGCGCGGGCGCGGGGTGACGGTCTTCAGGACCAGCGCGCCGAGGTCGCCGGGGCGCAGGAAGCGGGTCGCCTCGCCGTCGTGGCCGAAGGTGCCCGAGGCGGTCAGCAGCGGGCTGGGCAGCTCGAGGGCGCCGATCCGGGTGGCCAGCATCAGGCCTCGTCCGCCGGCTTGAGGCGGATCCGCGCCACGCCCAGGATCAGGAGCAGGAAGCCGATGGTGATGCAGGAGTCGGCGAAGTTGAACACCGGCCAGGGGTTCAGCGGCCAGAAGCCGAGGTCGACCTTGACGAAGTCCCGCACCGACCCGAGGTAGGCCTCGTGCTCGACCGTGACCAGGCCGGTCCAGCGGCCGAGGTTGTCGTAGAGGTTGCCGAGCGCGCCGGCCAGCAGCAGGCCGAGGGTGGCCACCCCGACCCGGTTGCTGCGCGGCTGGCGCGCCACCAACCACAGGATCACGCCGACCGCGAACACCCGCACGATGGTCAGCGGCAGGGTGAAGTCCTGGAACATGCCGAAGACCCCGCCCGGGTTGTAGACCTTGATCAGGGACAACCAGCGGCCGGCCAGGAAGCGCTCGCCCTCGATGTTGGCCCAGACCCAGGACTTGCTGATCAGGTCCGCCGCGACCAGGGCGACCACCACGACCCAGAACACCGGCCGCAGCAGGCCGCCCGGCCGCGCGTCCGATTCCTCGAGGTCAGTCTTCAAGGAGCTCGCCGTTCTCGGCCTTCTCCTGGCAGCCCACGCAGTAGCGCGCGTAGGGCAGGGACTCCAGGCGGCGCGGCGGGATGTCCTCGCTGCAGGCTTCGCAGCTGCCGAAGTTGCCGTCGTCGAGCCGCTTCAGGGCCTTGGTCACGAGTTGACGGATCTCGTCCTCGTTCTCGATCAGGCCGACCTGGAACTCCTGTTGATAGCTGTCGGAGCCGAATTCATCGACTTCGTCGGCGGAGGTCTCGTTGTCCCCGCGCAAGACCGAGTCCTCCATGTGCTCGATCTTCATCCCGAGGCGCTTGAGCAGCGCCAGGAGGTTCTTGCGGTGTTGGTTCTTCTCGGCTTTGGAGAGCTTCGGCATCTGCCTATGCTGGTGCAGGTCCCACGGGGGCCGGACATTCTACGGATGACGGAAAAGGACGGTCAACGGCTGGCCGCATTGCGGGCCGAAGCCGAGGAGTGGCTGGCCTCGCTGGCGGGCGAGGCCGGGCGCAGCCGGAACACGGTGGACGCCTACCGGCGGGACCTGGACAAGGCCGCGCGGGCCCTGGCGGCGGCCGGGACCGGCAGCTGGCTGGAGCTGGGCCCGGGTGAGGTGGCCGAGCTGCTGGCCGGAATCCGGGCGGAGGGAGCCTCCCCGGCCACCCAGGCCCGCCTGCTGGCCTCGCTCCGGGGCCTGTTCCGCTTCCTGCGGGCCGAGGGACAGCTCGAGGGCCGCGACCCCACCCGCAGCAGCGGCAAGCTCCACCTCTGGCGGCGGCTGCCGGGGGTCCTGGGGCCCGAACAGGCCCTGGCCCTGCTGGACGCGCCGCCCGAGACCGGCTGGAGCGGCCAGCGGGACCGCGCCCTGCTGGCCCTGCTCTACGGCGGCGGCCTGCGGGTCAGCGAGGCCTGCGGCCTGCGCCTGGGGGACCTGTCCCTGCGGGTCGGCGGCGAGGAGGGGCCCGGCCTGCTGCGGGTGCTCGGCAAGGGGGACAAGGAGCGGCTGGTGCCCTTCGGCGGCCGCGCCCGCGAGCGCCTCGAGCTGTGGCTGCAGCTGGGCCGCCCCACCCGGCCCGGGGACGCCCCCTTCGTGCTCCTCAGCCGCGGCGGAGGCCGCCTCGACCGTCACCGCGCCTGGCGCATCGTGCGCCGCTGGGCCGCCGAGGCCGGCCTGCCGGATGAGCTCCACCCCCACATCCTGCGCCACTCCTGCGCCACCCACCTGCTGGCCGGGGGCGGCGACCTGCGCTCGGTGCAGGAGTTCCTGGGCCACGCCGACCTCAGGACCACCGAGCGCTACACCCACGTCGACGTCGACGAGCTGCAGTCGGCCCACCGCCTGCACCACCCACGCGGCTAGCGACCGGCGAAGCCGCGCAGGTGCTCGAGCAGGTCCTCGACCAGGGCCGGGTTCATGCCGGGCAGGGCCTCGAGGTCGCCGCGGCAATGATCGAGCAGGGTGCGCCGCCGGACCGGACCGATGCCGGGCACCTCCTCGAGCACCAGGCGCAGGTTCTCGCGCCGCCGGCGGTGGTAGCTGATGGCGAAGCGATGGGCCTCGTCGCGCACCCGCTCGAGGAACAGGCGCTCCGGGCTGCCGCGCTCCAGGATCACTGGGAGCTCCCG
>CAZXTO010000084.1:0-12076 GCA_964643675.1 uncultured Planctomycetales bacterium | reverse complement strand
ACTGGCTCCGTGTTCCGCTTCCGCTTCGATCCCTGGCTGCATCCCGACCGCACCGAGATCGCGGCCGGACCCGGCCGCGCGGTGCACTACGCCATCGACTTCCCGGCGAGCGAAGCCAGCAAGGTCTACGCGCTGCTCTACTCGGCGTCCGGACGCGGCCCCACCCAGATTCAGGGCGCCGACATCGCGTTGACGGTCGACAGCTACTACCTGGATGCGCTGGCCGGCAGCTACCCACCGGTGTTGCAGAACCCGCGCGGCCTGCTCGACGCCAACGGCGACGGCCTCATCCACTTGCTGCTGCCGCCGGGCGCCGCCTCCTCCCTGATCGGCAGCCAGTTCTGGTTCGTCGTCGGCAGCTACCAGCCGGGGCTCGGCCCGGGCCTGGTCTCGGCGGCGGTGCCGCTGCGGATCACGAGCTAGGTAGGCTGCCGCGCATGAAGGCCCCGCGCACCTGCCCACGCTGCCAGGACCCGCTCCGGATCGAGGACCATGACGGCGTGATCCTCGACCGCTGCCTGCGCTGCTCCGGGATCTGGTTCGATCCCGGCGAGCTGCGCGAGTGGGGCCAGCGGCAGGAGCTCTCCCACGCGGCTGAGCTGGAGCCGGGTTTCGAGCCGCTCGATCCGTCGCCGCTGACCGTGCTGGAATGCCCGACCGGGGACGGCGGCGAGCTCACCGCCGGTGAGGTCCGCTTCACGCGGATCCATCGTTGCCCGTCCTGCTCCGGCTGCTGGGTGCCCGGCGCCCAACTCGACGCCTCGGTCCTGCCCACGCGGCGGCGCTCCGGCGGTTCGACCACGAGCGAGGACTCCGGTCTGCTCCTCGAGCTGCTGGCGAACCTGGCGTGGCTGTTCTGAGCCGCCGCGCGACCGGCGCTCAATCGGCGTAATCGCCTTCCTTCGCGAACAGCCGCGCCGGGTCGCGGAAGGACTTCATCTCCAGCGCGTTGCCGCTCGGGTCGCGGAAGAACATCGTCGCCTGCTCCCCCGGCTGGCCCTCGAAGCGCACCCGCGGACCGAGCAGGAAGGCGGTGCCGGCCGCCTCGAGCCGTTCGCGGAGGGCGTGCCACTCGGCCCAGGGCAGGACCAGGCCGAAGTGCGGCACCGGCACGCCGTCGCCATCGACCGGATTGACCGCGGCGTCGGTCGGCCCGGCGGCGTGACCCTCTGGGCCGGCCTCCGGTCGCGGCGCGAGGTGCGCCACGACCTGATGGCCGGCGAGGTCGAAGTCGACCCAACGCGCACTGCTGCGCCCCTCCCGGCAGCCGAGCAGCTCGCCGTAGAAGGCGCGCGACGCCGCCAGGTCATGGACCGGGATCGCCAGGTGGAAGGGAGGCATGCCCATGGCCCTAGCTTGCCGCCGCCTCGGCCGCGGCGGAGGCGAAGCTCAGCGAACCGTCGGTCTCCACGCCCACCTGGACCGCCTCGGCGCCCTCGCAAGCGCCCTCCAGCAGCCGCGCGGCCAGCGGGTTGAGCAGCTCACGCTCGAGCACCCGCCGCAGCGGCCGGGCGCCGAAGTCGGGATCGTAGCCGAGCTCCACCAGCCGCGCGCGAGCCGCGGCCGAGACCACCAGCTCCAGCTGGTGGTTGGCGGCGAGCCGCGCGGCCGCCTGGCGCAGGTGGATCTCCAGGATCTCGTTCAGGACCTCGCGGCCCAGCGGGCGGAACACCAGGCTCTCGTCGACCCGGTTCAGGAACTCGGGACGGAAGTGCGCCCGCGCCGCCTGCCGGTAGCGCGCCTGGTAGGCCTCGGGGGCCTCCTCCCCCGCCGCCACGCCGAGCGCGCCGCCGAGGTTCGAGGTCAGGATCAGGATCGTGTTGCGGAAGTCGACGGTGCGTCCCTGCGAGTCGGTCAGGCGCCCGTCGTCGAGCACCTGCAGCAGGGTGTGGAAGACGTCCGGGTGGGCCTTCTCGACCTCGTCGAGCAGGATCACGGCGTAAGGTTGACGCCGCACCGCCTCGGTCAGCTGGCCGCCCTGCTCGTGTCCGACGTAGCCGGGCGGGGCGCCGATCAGCCGCGAGACCGCGTGCTTCTCCTGGTATTCGGACATGTCGAGCCGCACCAGCGCGCGCTCGTCGCCGAACAGCTCGGCGGCGAGGGCCTTGCTCAGCTCGGTCTTGCCGACCCCGGTCGGGCCGAGGAACAGGAAGCTGCCGAGCGGGCGGTCGGCGTCCTGCAGACCGGCGCGGCTGCGGCGCACGGTGTCGGCGACCGCGCGCAGGGCGCGGTCCTGGCCGACCACGCGCAGGCCCAGCCGCGCCTCGAGCTGCAGCAGCCGCAGACGCTCGGTCTCCACCAGCCGCTCGACCGGCACGCCGCTCCAGGCCGCGACCACCGCGGCCACCTCCTCGGGGCCGACCCGCTCGCGCAGCAAGGGCCGTTCGCCCTGCCGCTCGCGCAGGCGCGCCTCCGCCTGCTCGACCTCCGACTCGAGCTGCGGGATCTCGCCGTAGCGGATCCGCGCCACCTCCTCCAGGCGACCCTCGCGTTCGAGCTGCTCGGACTGGCCGCGCAGGTCTTCGATGCGCTGACGTAGCTCCTGGGCCTGTTCGAGCTGTTCGCGCTCGTTCTGCCAGCGCAGCCGCAGGGCGGCCGCCTGCTCTTCGACCTCGGCCAGTTCGGCCTCGATCTTGGCGTTCTCGGCCGCGGCTCGCTCGCCGCCTTCGGCCTCCAGCCCGGCGCGCTCGATCTGCAGCTGGCGGATGCGGCGCTCGAGCGCGTCCAGCTCGGCCGGCAAGGAATCCAGCTCCAGTCGGATCCGGCTGGCGGCCTCGTCGATGGCGTCGATCGCCTTGTCGGGCAGGCGCCGGTCGGGCAGGTAGCGGGAGCTCAGGCGCACCGCCGCCAGCAAGGCCGCGTCCTGGATCTGCACGCCGTGGTGCAGCTCGTAGCGCTCCTGCAGGCCGCGCAGGATGGCCACCGACTCCAGCTCGCTGGGCTCCTCGATGCGGACGGTCTGGAAGCGCCGCTCGAGCGCGGCGTCCTTCTCGACGTGCTGGCGGTATTCGTCGAGGGTGGTAGCGCCGATGCAGCGCAGCTCGCCCCGCGCGAGGGCCGGCTTGAGCAGGTTGGCGGCGTCGACCGCGCCCTCGGCGGCGCCGGCGCCGACCAGGGTGTGGAGCTCGTCGAGGAACAGGATGATCTCGCCGGCGGCGTCCTGGACCTCCTGCACCACCGCCTTCAGCCGCTCCTCGAACTCGCCGCGGTACTTGGCGCCGGCCAGCAGCGCCCCCAGGTCGAGCGACAGCAGCCGCTTGTCCCGCAGGCCCTTGGGCACGTCGCCGGCGACGATGCGCGCGGCCAGGCCCTCGGCCACCGCGGTCTTGCCGACCCCGGGCTCCCCCACCAGCACCGGGTTGTTCTTGGTCCGGCGGGAGAGGATCTGCATGACCCGCCGGACTTCGGCGTCGCGGCCGATCACCGGGTCGGTCTTGCCCTCGCGCGCGCGGGCGGTGAGGTCGGCGGTGTAGCGGTCGAGGGCGTCCTGCTTGGCCTCCGGCTCGGGGTCGGTGACCCGCCGGTCGCCGCGCAGCTGGTCGAGCGCCGCCCGCAGGATCTCGGGCTGACCACCGCTCTGGCGCAGCTGCTCCGAGAGCGGCCCCTCGGCGGCGGCCAGGGCCAGCAGCAGGTGCTCGGTGGAGAGGTAGTCGTCGCCGCGGTCGGCTCGCACCACCTCGGCGGCCTCGAACAACCGCCCCGTCTCGGGAGCCAAGCCGGTCTCGCCGCCCTCCACCCGGGGGAGGCTGGCGAGGGCGTCCTCCGCCAGGCGGAAGCCCAGGGCCGGGGCCACGCCGCAGCGGGACAGGAGGGAGCCAACAAGCCCTTCTTCTTGTTGAATCAGGGCGATCAGGAGGTGTGCCGGCGCCAGCAGGCGGTGGGAGCGCTGCTGCGCCTGGCTCGAGGCGGCCTCGACGGCCTGCCGGGTCATCCGGGTCCATTTCTCGGGGTTCATCACGCTCCCCGGGATGCAAGCCCCGTGCCGCGGGAAATCCCGCGATTCCTGCCGTTTTGGCAGCCTAGGACACCCCGGCGGTGTCCATCTCGTCGATCGGGGCGGCGGTCTCGGCCAGGAAGAAGCGCCCGACGCGGGCCTGGAAGCGGCTCCCGTCCTCCCGCTCCATCTCGAAGCTGCCCTCCATGGTCCCCCACGGCGTGCTCAGCGGGCAGCCGGACACGTAATCGAAGCTCTCGCCCGGGGCGAGCTCCGGGAAGTGGCCGACCACGCCCGGGCCGCGCACCTCCTCGAGGTGGTTGTCGGCGTCGAGGATGATCCAGTGGCGGCTGCACAGGCGCGCCCAGCGATCGCCCTCGTTGCGGAGCACCACCCGGTAGACGAAGGTGTAGCGCCCTTCCGACGGATCGGAGTGCTCGGGGAGGAACTGCGCCCCCACCCGCACCCGGATGCCCTCGGTGACCTCGTCGGAGTGTCCGCTCTGCTTCTCAGCCGCGCTCATCGCCTCCTTCTAGACCGCAGCCGGGCTCTTTTCCACCGGATCCGTGGGCTCTCCTGCTAGCATGCGCGGCGATCGTCGATGGACAGGATTCCGGGGGAGAACGAGCGAAACGGCCGCGGCCGGCCAGGCCAGCGGGCGCGCCATGGCGCCCCTGATCCGAGCGCGGCCGGACAGCGGGGCAGCGCCCTGGTGCGGCTGCTGGTGGTCTTCGCCTGCGCCGCCGGCGGCTTCCTGGCCGGCAGCGGCGCGCTGAAGGACGACACCGAGCACCTCGCCCGGATCGCCGAGCTGGAGCAGCAGCTGCGCGGCGCCGAGCTCCGGCTGGACCTGCTGCGGCACCGCGAGCGGGTCGCGATCCTCGACCAGGTCGACCAAGGCCCCAGCGAGACCCGGCCGGGCGGCGAGCGCACCGCCTTCCGCTTCCGCGAGGTCGGCCCCGACGGCGCCCCCCTGGGCCAGGCCCAGCGCTTCCAGGTCGAGGGCGACCTGGTCTACCTCGACGCCCAGGTCATCAAGTTCGACGACGACTTCGTCGAGCAGCGCGACCTCGAGCGCGGCTCCTCGATCCTGCTGTTCCGGCGCGTCTTCGGCGAGCACCAGGCGCCGGTGGACGGCTTCCCGATCGACGCCGTCGGCGCCCGCCCGATGGCCTACCCCGGCGCCGAGGGGCCGTCCGACTTCCACGAGGAGCTGTGGGCCGACTTCTGGCGCTACGCCAACGACCCGGAGGTGGCGCGCCGCTCCGGGGTGCGAGCGATGCACGGCGAGGCGCCCTCGATCCAACTGGTCCCCGGCAACACCTACCAGGTCGAGCTGCGCTCGGCCGGCGGGCTGAGCATCCGCGTGGTGGACCCGGCTCCGGAACCCCCCGCCGACGAGTGAACCCCGTCACCATCCATCCCGACCCGGCCGCGGCCGGCGCCGCGATCGCCGCGGACATCGCGGACCTGATCCGTCGCCGCCAGGCCGAAGGACGCCCCACCGTGCTCGGCCTCGCCACCGGCGCCACCCCGGTGCCGGTCTACCGCGAGCTCGTGCGCCTGCACCAGGAAGAGGGCCTGGGCTTCGAGGGCGTCCGCAGCTTCAACCTCGACGAGTACTGGCCGATCGACCCGGCCCACCCGCGCAGCTTCGCCCGCTTCATGCGCGAGGAGCTGTTCGTGCCGGCCGGCCTCGACCCGAAGGACTGCCGCATCCCCGACGGCCTGACGCCGATGCCGCAGCTGGCGGAGGCCTGCCGCGCCTACGAGCAGGCCATCCGCGACGCCGGCGGCATCGACCTGCAGCTGCTGGGCATCGGCCTGAGCGGCCACATCGGCTTCAACGAGCCCGGCGCGCTGGCCGGCAGCCGCACCCGCCTGGTGGAGCTGGCCGAGAGCACCCGGCTGCGGGCGGCGCCCGCCTTCGGCGAGGAGGAGGTGCCCAAGCGCGGGATCAGCGTCGGGATCGGCACGATCCTCGAGGCGCGGCAGATCGTGCTCCTGGCCTTCGGCGAGGAGAAGGCCGAGATCGTGGCGCGGGCGCGGCAGGACGAGCCGAGCGTGGCGATCCCCGCCACCCTGCTGCGCTCCCACCCGGACCTGCGCTGGGTGCTGGACGAAGCGGCCGCGCGCCGGCTCTAGCCGGCGTCGGTGTAGCCGAGCTCGCACAAGGCGCCGAGCTCCTCGAGCAGCTCGGCGTGCAGTTCGGCGTCGATCTCGACCACCGCGGTCCAGTCCTCGGTCAGGATCTGCCAGCTCTGCTCGCCGCCGGGGCCGCGCACCAGGACCTCTAGCTTGGAGTGGCCGCCGCGGCGGCTGGTGCGCTGGGCGCGCCGGACCCGCTCCTCCTGGTACACCGGCCGCCATTCGGCCTCGTCGATCCGGCGCAGCATCGACTGCAGGGGAAGCAGCGCCGCCGCTCGCCGGTAGGGCTCGGCGCTGCGGCGGTCGGCCAGCTCCGCTTCGAGCACCATGGTCTTCAGGAAGGGGTCGGCGTGGTCGGCGAAGATCTCCTCGTTGGCGAAGATCCGCACCGCCAGCGGCTCGCCGTTGATCGCGTAGCCGAAGCCGATCAGCTCGTGCTCGGCGGCGCGCGCTTCGAGCGCGGAGGCCAGCCGCAGCTCCGCCTCGAGCCGGCGCCGCGCCGCCCCGCGGTCCTCGACCGCAGCCAGGTAGGTGCCGGTGCCGGGGTCCTGCCCGGCCTTGCGGTTGAGCGCCTCGACCTGCTCCCAGACCTGGTCCTGGTCGGCGTCGTACTGGGCGCTGGCGCGGACCCGCTTGCTGGCCAGATAGGGCAGGCAGCGGAAGCGGCCGCCGGTGTCGCGGCCCTCGCGCTCCCGGTCCCAGCGCCCCTGCTCGACGCAGTAGGCGTCGACGGTGATCAGGTCGCCGGCCCGCACCACCAGGTCGTGGGCGATCTGGCGATCCTGCTTGCCGCCCTTGATCAGGCTGCCGCCGCAGACCAGCACCGGCTCCTTGCCGTCGTTGCGGATCTGGATCTGGCTCACGGTGCCGCCGCCGAGCTCCTGCACGGTGACCAGGCCGCGCTGCTCGGCGTCGACCAGGGAGGGGAAGCGGCCCAGCTCGGGGGTCTCCTGGGCCAGCACCGGCCACAGCGTGAGGTTGTCGACCACCACCGGCTCGGCGAAGCGCAGCACCCCGAGCTGGTCGGGCTCCGAGGCGCCGAGGCCGGCGTGGAACTGGTCGGAGGCCAGGGGCTCCCCGCAGGAAGCCAGCAGGACGGGGAGGAGGAGCAGGATCGAGCGCGGGAGCGGCTTCGGGAGCGGTTGCATCGTGATTCCGGAATCGGGGCCAGGTGGCTATTCCGGGAGCACGGCGCGAGGGCCGGCAGCGTGGCGCGAAAGCTCGCGGCCGGCGGGATTTCACTCCAGCTCGACCCCGAGCCCGTCGGCGATGCGGTTGGCGTAGGCGTAGTAGGCGGTGGCCTCGGCGATGGCGAGGATCTCGGCGTCGCCGAAGCCGGCCGCCCGCAGCGGCTCGAGGTCCTGAGGCTCCATGGTCGCGGGCGCGGTGGTCAGCTTGGCGGCGTAACGCAGCATGGCCAGCCGCGCGGGCGACAGGCCGGCGGTCTCGAAGTCGGCCTCGATCGCCTCGGCGAGGGCGTCGTCCCGGAGCAGCTGCCGCAGACCGCGGCCGTGGTGCACGCTTCAGTAGTGGCAGCCGTTGAGCCGGCTGACCACGACCGCGATCATCTCGCGCTCGAGCTTGCGCAGGCCGCGGGTGCTGGCCATCGCGGCCTGGTAGACGGCGAGGTGGGCGCGCAGGCCGGCGGGGTGGAGCGCGTGCACCTGCAGGATGTGGTCCGCGCGCCCGGTGGCGGGGTCGGCGTGCCGGCGCAGCAGCTCGGCGCTCTCCGGGTCGTCGCTGTCGTCGCGGATCCAGGCCATGGGATCAGCTTAGCCGCCGGCTGGGCCGGCGCGGCGGCTGCTAGGCTGGTCGGATCATGACCATGGATCGCAGGACGATGCTCAAGGGCGGCCTGGCCGCCGGATTCGGGGCGGCGGTGCCGGCGGCGCTGCGGGGCCAGGACGAAATCGCGGCCGGGGCTGCACCCGGCGCCGCGGCTGGCGAGCCCTTCCCGCTCGACTTCGCGCCGCACTTCGGGATGTTCTCGCGGGTGGCGGGCGGCGACCTGGTGGCCCAGTTGGAGTGGGCGCACGATCACGGCTTCCGCTCCTGGGAGGACAACCAGATGGCCAACCGGCCGGTCGAGGTCCAGGAGAGGGTGGCCCGGGCGATGGAGCGGCTCGGCATGCGCATGGGCGTCTTCGTCGCCAACTTCGGCACCGCCTTCGCCGAGCAGAGCTTCAGCTCGGGCAAGGCCGACGCGCGCGACAACTTCCTGGCCGACCTGGAGAAGGCGGTCGAGGTGGCGAAGCGGGTCAACGCCAAGTGGATGACGATCGTGCTCGGCACCGAGGACCCGCGGCTGGCGCCCGGATTCCAGGACGCCCACGCGATCGATATGCTGCGCCGCGGCGCCGAGATCTTCGAGCCGCACGGGCTGGTGATGGTGATGGAACCGCTCAACTTCCGCGACCACCCGCGGCTGTTCGTGCGCCGCTGCGACCACGCCTACGCGCTGTGCAAGGCGGTCGACTCGCCGGCGGTCAAGATCCTGTTCGACATCTACCACCAGGCGATCACCGAGGGCAACCTGATCCCCAACATCGACGCCTGCTGGGACGAGATCGCCTACTTCCAGATCGGCGACAACCCCGGCCGCAAGGAGCCCGGGACCGGCGGCGTGCACTACGGCAACGTCTTCCGCCGGATCAAGGAACGCGGATTCCAGGGCATCCTCGGCATGGAGCACGGCAACAGCCGAGGCGGCGAGGAAGGCGACCTGGCCGTGCTCGAGGCCTACCGTCGGGTGTGAGGAAGAGGTGTCAGGCTCATTCGTCACATCCCCTGGCGGTAGAAGTTGGCCAGGGTGGTCAGGCCGAGAGCCTCGAACTGCTGGACGAGGGCGGCGTAGTCGCGGGTCTTGCGGAAGGCGCGGCCGCCGAAGTCGAGCTTGGTGTCGGAGGGGTCGGCCGGGTTCATCTGCTCGAGCAGCTCGACGTCCCGCAGCAGGACCTCGGGCTCGACCTTGCCGCGATAGACGGCCACCAGGCTTCCGGCGGAGTCGAGCAGCAGGCTGGTCGGCAGCGGGGTGCCGAAGTTGCCGCCCACGACCTCGCGCAGCAGCACCTCGAAGGCGGTCAGGAACTCCTGGTCAGCGTAGCCGGCGTCCTCGTTCATCAGGCCGAAGCGGTCGAGCAGGACCTTGGCGTGCTCGTGCTGCGCCGACGGGTCGGTGTTGAGGGTCACGATCCGGAGCTGGCTGGCGGCGATGCCCTCGGCCGCCTGCTGGAAGCCGGCGAACTCCTTGAGGCAGTTCTGGCAGGTGGTCCCCCACAGGTTGACCAGCACCGGGGAACCGCGCAGCTCGTTCAGGTAGCGCTCCGGGTTGCTGAAGCTGGGGGCCTTGAGCGCCACCAGCGGCAGCTTCTCCACCAGCACGATGCGGCCGACCGCCTGCGGGTTCGGCTCGTAGGGCGCCGGCGGCTCGCGGTCGAGCAGCGGCGCCGGCGCGGCCTCGACCGGCTCGGCGGTGCCGCTGCCCTGCACCAGTCGGAAGCGGCCGTTGACCGCGCAGCCGGTGAAGCTCTCGACCTTGCCGTCGGGCCAGCGCACCGTCACGGCCTCGACCGAATCGGCCTCGCCGAGGCCGAAGTGCAGCCGCTTGGACGACTGGGCCAGGTAGCCCTCGCCGGCGTAGACCGAGCGGGTCTGCACCTGGCCGCCGCCCTCGACCCGGACCCGCGCGCCGATCGCGTCGCGGTTGCAGCTGGTCCCGACCAGGTCGAGCTTCAGCCAGCCGCCGCCGACCGGGGCCACGTTGCGCAGCAGCTGCAGCCGCGGCGCGGTGCGGTTCTTCAGCACCAGGTCGAGGCGACCGTCGTCGTCCCAGTCCACCACCGCGGCGGCGCGGCCGTCGCCGGTGTAGTCGATGGTGCTGAGCGAGGATACGTCGGCGAAGCGCATGCCGCCCAGGTTCAGGAACAGGCGGTTCGACTCGCGGCCGCTCCAGGAAAGGCCCTCGAAGAAGACCATGTGCTGGATGCTGGCCCAGGCGTTGCGGTAGTCCTCGGGAGCTTCGGTCTCCTCGGCGGGAGATTGCGACGTCACGCGCCGCCAGAAGAAGCTTCACAAGTCGTCCTTCAACTCGTTGGTGACGAAGCCGTTGGGCGAGTAGAGGTCGGCGTAGCCGTCGTTGTTGAAGTCGATCTCCTTCGCCCCCCAGGCCCAGCCGCCGACCGCCGCGCCCGACGGGTCGGTGATGTCCTCGAAGCGGCCGCCGCCGGCGTTGCGCAGCACCGTGTTGCCGCGCGCGTGGCGCAGGTAGTGCTGGTGCACGTCCAGGTGCTCCCCGCCCATGTACTGCTCGGTCTGCGGCACGATGCGCCGGCCGGCCGAGCTGAACATGTTGCTGATGTAGAGGTCGGGCCGCCCGTCCAGGTCGAAGTCGGCGCAGGTCACGCCCATGCCGGCCGCCATGTCGTCGGCGCCGCGCTCGATCGCGACGTCGCGGAACTGGCCGTCCTCGTTCAGGTAGAGGTTGTTGCGGCCGAAGTCGTTGGTCACGTACAGGTCGAGGTCGCCGTCCTCGTCCAGGTCCTCCCACAGCGAGGCCAGGCTGAACTTGCTGTTGTTGTCGTCCAGGCCGACCTCGGCGGTGGCCACCCGGAAGGCGCCGGCGCCCTCGTTGCGGAAGAACAGGTTCGAGGCGCCGTTGTTGGCGTCGTGGTACGGCACCGGGACGCCGCCGATGAGGCCGTTCTGGGTGTAGCGACACCCGTAGAGGTCGAGGTCGCCGTCGCCGTCGGCGTCGGCCGCCGACAGCGAGTAGATGTCCTCGGTGCCCTCGCCGTTGGCCGGCATGAAGCGCTCGAAGCTGCCGTCGCCGGCGTTGATCGCGGTCAGCAGGTTCTGGTGGATCGCCATCACCACGTCCTGGTCGCCGTCATTGTCGACGTCCAGGATCAAGGCCGAGCGGGTGTTGTCGAGGATGCCGAGGCGGCTCGCCTCGGTGGCGTCGGTGACCGAGCCGTCCGGCCGGCGCAGGTAGAGCCGGTTCGGCAGGCCGGCCTGCTGCGGCACGAACAGGTCATCGAGGCCGTCGCCGTTGACGTCGCCGACGGCCACGCCCTGGGCGCCGATGAAGGAGCTGCCGAGCAGCCGGTCGGTGCGGTTCTGGTACTCCCCGACCCCGCGCAGCATCTCGTCCTGGAAGGCCGAGGTGTCCGGGAACACGGCGCGCGAGAAGTCGGCGAACAGCCGCTTCGGCGTGTGCACCTCTTCGTAGGTGCTGGCGCTCCAGCTCTTCAGCTTGAGCTCCTCGTCGGTGTCCCCGACCGCCCACTCGAGCTGCCACTCGCCATTCATCTGCACCCCGGCGCCGTCCTTCCAGCCGTCCAGGTGCAGGATCGCGGTGGTGCCGACCGCCTTCGGCCCGCGCACGTCGACGCGGATGAACTTGAAGAAGGTGTGCGGGTGCTCGATGCCGGCGAAGGGCGTCCGCAGCGCGCCGACGATCGCCGGCAGCTCGGCCACCGGCCGCAGCTCCTGGGAGATCCCTTCGGCCCGCAGCACCCGGGCGCCGTCGTCCTGGAAGGCGAGCTCGAGCTCCTCGGGGCGCAGCACGCCGATGCCCTCGAAGTCAGCGGCCAGCAGCCCCTCGAGCTCCTCGAGGTGGACCTCCTCGGCCTCGATGGTGGCGTGGAAGACCGCCTTCAGCGCCTTCTTGGCGCTCGAGTGCAGCACCTCGCTGCGCCAGCCCTCGTCGTACTTGGCGTCCTTGCGCTTGATGTTGTCGCGCGCCCAACCGGGCAGCTGGAACTGCTCGGCCTCGAGCAGGACGTCGTCCGCCGCGGCGCGCGCGGCCTGCTGCGGCGCCTGTTGACCGAGCGGCTTGATCTGCTTCGGGTCGACCTGACCGGGGCGCGGCGGCGGGTCCTGCGCCTTGGGCGGCTGCGCCGCGCCGCCGTGCTCGGGGGTCGGCGCCGGCGCTTCCGCCGCGTGCAACGACGGCGACCTCTGCAACGGCGTCGAGACCTGCGTCGAGGGCTCCGG
>CAZXTO010000083.1:0-12220 GCA_964643675.1 uncultured Planctomycetales bacterium | reverse complement strand
GCGTCACATCGAGGTCCAGGTGCTCGGCGACCTGCACGGCCGGGTGATCCACCTCGGCGAGCGCGAGTGCTCGATCCAGCGGCGCCACCAGAAGCTGATCGAGGAGACCCCCAGCTCGGTGATCGACGCCGAGACCCGCGCCGCGATGGGGGCGACCGCGGTCGCCGCCGCCGAGGCGGTCGGCTACCACTCGGCCGGCACGGTCGAGTTCCTGTGGTCGAAGGGCGAGTTCTACTTCCTGGAGATGAACACCCGGATCCAGGTCGAGCACGCCATCACCGAGGAGGTCTACGGGGTCGACATCGTCGAGTGGATGATCCGCATCGCCGCCGGCGAGCGGCTCAGCCTCGAGGAGGGCATCGAGCCGCGCGGCCACGCCATCGAGGTGCGCATCAACGCCGAGGACCCGGACCAGAACTTCATGCCGGCGGTGGGCAAGATCCACAACCTGCGCCTGCCCGGCGGCCCGGGGGTGCGGATCGACGCCGCCCTCTACCGCCACCTCGAGGTCACGCCCTACTACGACTCGATGTTGGCCAAGATCATCGTCCACGCCGCCACCCGGCAGCAGGCGATCCAGCGCATGGACCGCGCCCTGCAGGAGCTGAACGTCGGCGGGGTCAAGACCAGCGCCGGCGTGGCCCTCGAGGTGCTGCGGACCGAGGCCTTCCAGAGCGGCGGCTACGACACCGGCTTCCTCGAGCGCTGGATGGAGGACGGCCGGGAGGCGACCAGTCCCTACTCCCGCGAGGCGGCGATCATCGCCGCGCTCCACCGCCACCACATGGCCCGCAAGCGCAGCATCCGGCGCGAGCAGGGCGGCGGCGGCCTCTCCCCCTGGGTGGCCATGGGCCGCCGGATGCAGATGCGCGGAGGAGCCCGATGAAGTACTTCATCGACGGCAAGCAGGGCGAGACCCTCGAGGTCGAGATCCTGGAAGCCGAGGGCGGCGGTTACCTGGTGCGCCTCGACGGCGAGGAGCTGAGCGCCGACTTCAACGACGTCGACCAGCTCGGCCAGTGCGCGGTCCAGCTCGGCGCTGACAGCTTCGGTGCCTCGGTCGAGCACCCCGGCGGCGACGAGACCGAGCTGCTGGTGCGGATCGCCGGCTTCAGCTTCCCGTTCCAGGTCCTGGACGAGCGCGAGCGGGCCGCCGGCGAGCTGGCCGCGGCCGGCGGCGGCAAGGCCGAGACCATCAAGGCCGCGATGCCCGGCATCATCGTCGGGGTGCTGGTCGAGGCCGGCCAGCAGGTCGAGGCCGAGCAGCCGCTGCTGGTGCTCGAGGCGATGAAGATGCAGAACGAGATCGGCAGCCACGGCGGCGTGGTGGCCGAGGTCTGCGTGGTCGAGGGGCAGACCGTGGCCGCCGGCGAGGTGCTGGCGCGGCTCGAGCCGACCCCGGACGGCGAATGACGGTCGGGCCGCCCGGCGGCCCTAGTTGACCACGTTGCCGCGCAGCTCGGGCGGCACCAGGTTGCGCACGCCCGGGTCGAGGACCTCGATGCGGCAGGCGGCGACCTTCTGCTTGATCAGCGCGCGGGCGTCCGCGGCGTCCTGGAGGGCCGGGTACATGACGAGCACGTGGCGCACCACGCTCTGGTCGTCCTTCGGCTCGGCGCCGCGCTGGTACTCGAGGATCTGCAGGAAGTGGTAGCCGTACTTGGTCAGGAAGGGGCCCTGGACCTCGCCGACCGCGCCGGAGTGGCTGAGCCGGTCGAAGGGCTGCACCGCCAGCTCGCGGCCGAAGGTGTAGCGGGCGTCGGCGGTCGGGGCCTCGTTGTCGTCGCTGTACTTGCCGACCACCTTGGCGAAGTCGGCGCCGTCCAGCACCGCCTCCTTGGCGGCCGCGATCTTGGCGCTCATCGCGCCGAGGTCGCCGCCCCAGGCGGCCTCGCAGACCTTCTTGGGCACCAGCGCCTGCACCGCGTCGCGCAGCAGCAGGTCGTTGGAGCCGGGCCGGAAGCTGCGGTAGTAGACCACCAGCTGGTCCAGCTCGGAGGCCCGCAGGTCGATGCCGTCGATGCGGAGCAGGGCGCGGTCCTCGCGGAACAGCGGCAGGTCCTGCGGCAGCGGCCGCGGCTGCTTGGGGTCGTCGACCGGCTGGACGCCGGCGAAGGGGTTGTCCCCCGGGGCCTGCTCGCCGCCGAACAGCTGCACCGCGCCGGGCTGCTGGGCGCCGGCCTGCGGGGCGGGCGCCGGCTTCGGCGCCGGCGGGCTCTGGTCCTTGCCGATCACCGGGGGCGGCGTGCGCCGACCCGGGCGGCGGGTGGACTGGGCCTCGGCGGCCGAGGCCACCAGGACGAGGGCGAGCAGGGGCAGGAGCAGGTGACGCATGGTTCCGATACCGATTCTATTCGTCTTCTTCGTCGTCATCGCCGTCGACGTAGCCCAGGCCCTCCATCAGGCCTTGGGTGCCCTCGTCGACGTCGATCTTGAAGGTCTGGTGGGCTCGCGCGGCGTACTCCTCGCGCATCTCGAACAGCCGCGAGTCCAGGGCCTGGACCGTGGCCGGGTCCTGCCCCGCCAGGTCGAGTCCCTCCGCGCGGTCGGCGACGCCGAACAGCTGGCGGCTCTCCTCGCCCTTGAAGTAGCCGTAGATCAGTGACCCCTCCTGGTCGCGCCAGGAGGCCGCCCAGTGGCCGCCCCACTGCACCTCGGAGTAGGCCGGCAGCGAGGGGGCGTTCTCGACCAGCGGCAGCAGGCCGCCGGAGCACTCGCCCGGGACCTCCTGGCCGGTGAGGGTCAGCAGGCTGGGCATGATGTCGACGCTGCGCACCCGGCTCGGCACCCGCAGCCCCTCCGGCACCTGTGGCCCGGCCAGGATCAGCGGCACCCGCAGCAGCTCGGCGTGCAGCGAGTGGCCGTGGCCCCAGCCGCCGTGGTCGTAGAACTCCTCGCCGTGGTCGGAGGTCAGCACCACGATGGTGTTCTCCAGCTCGCCGCGGCGCTCGAGCTCGTCGAAGATCTCGCCGATGATCGCGTCCACCTCGTGGATGCAGCCGTCGTAGTTGCTGAGCATCGCCTGGCGCTCGGCCTCTTCGACCGGCACCCCGGTCTTGAAGGGCAGGAAGGTGATCTCGGTGTGCCCCGGGAACCAGACGCCGAGCTCGGAGCCGGCCTCCGGGTTGCCGAACAGGCGGTGCTCCGGCGCCGGGTCGTAGGGCGCGTGCGGCTCCATGAACTGCAGGTAGGCGAACCAGGGCCGGTCGTCCTCCAGGCTCTCGTGCCAGCCCAGGAACTCGTCGCGGATGTCGGCGCCGGGCATGCCGTTCTGGTACGGGTTGTCGCCGCCGAGGAAGGCCCAGGCGCCGAGGTCGCGCACGAAGTCCCACGGCGGCCGCCACAGGTGCAGCTCCTGCACCGCCAGGCGGCGGAAACGGTTCAGCACCGCCGAGCCGACCAGCTGGAAGGCCGGGTTGACCAGCGAGCCCTCGAAGCGCTCGACGCCGCGGCCGTAGCCGTAGGTCGGCGACAGGAAGCTGTTGGCCGACATCAGGCTGGTGCGCCAGCCGCCCTCGTGGAACAGCTGCGGCAGGGTCTGGGCCTGGGGTGACAGGCTGGTGGTGAAGGCCTCGACCTTGTGGGTCGGCGGGTAGAGCGAGGTCAGGATGCTGGCGGTCGACTGCTTGGTGTGCGGGGCCTGGGCGATGCAGTCCTCGAACAGCACGCCGCGGGCGGCCAGGCGGTCCAGCACCGGCGAGGTGTCGCGCTCGTAGCCGTAGCAGCCGAGGTGGTCGGCGCGCAGGGTGTCGACCAGCAAGAAGAGCACGTTGGGGGCGCCCTCGGGGGCGCTGGCGGTCGGCGGCGGGGCGCCGACGCGGGGGTCGTCGCCGAGCAGCGGCAGCCCCCAAAGGGCCAGGACCGCTAGCCAGTAGACCGGCCCCAGGCGCCGCCACAGCGGCCCGGCGGCGGCCGCCAGGGCGCGGAAGGGGCGCCGCAGCAGCGCCGTCAGCAGCGGCCAGACCACCGCCAGCAGGCCGGCGTCGACCAGCAGGCTGCTGGTGTCGAGGAAGCCGCCCAGGAATTGCACGTTGATCCAGAAGGCGGCGCCGAGGGTGACCGCCAGGGCCAGGTAGACCGCGCCGTAGAAGCCCTCGCCGGGTTCGGGCTTGCCGCGCAGCCGGTGGACCAGGCCGAACACGAAGCCGAAGGGCAGCGACCAGCACAGCGCGATCATGCTGTACCTGCTGATCGCGGTCGTCACCATGCGCAGGCCGCCCAGCTGGGAGCTGCCTGCGAAGTAGTAGTACAGCGCCTCCAGGATGCCCCAGCCCACGGCGATGGTGCAGGCCCACGCGAGGGAGCGCGACAGATGCCTCAACATCCGGACAGGATACCGGCGCCGCAGGCGCGGATCAGCGGCGCCGGCCCTGGAAGAACTCGTCCAGGTCGCCGTGGAAGCTCTCGAGCTCCTCGATCTGCGGATCCTCGGCCTGCTCCGGCGGAGCCTGCACCTCCTGGCCGGGCGGTTCGCGCCGCAGGCTGCGCAGCAGCACCTCGCCGACCCGCATGCTGGGCGGCCGCGCGGTGCGCAGGATCACCTGCACCAGCTCCATCTTTCCGGTGAACCAGATGTAGAGCAGCAGCAGCAGGCCGAGCCAGGGGGCGTCCAGCCACAGGATCGCGGCGGTGGCGATCGCCACCCCGGTCCAGGAGCCGATCCGGACCGCGGCGGCGGTGGCGTCGGACAGCGGCGAGCGCCGCGCCAGCCAGGCGCGCAGCACGCGGCCGCCGTCGAGCGGGAAGGCCGGCACCAGGTTGCCGAGGCCGAGCACCAGGTTGATGCCGGTGGCGGCGTAGGCGATCGGGCCCGGCAGCAGCGCGCACAGGCCGGCGATGGCCAGGTTCACCAGCGGGCCGGCCAGGGCCACCGGGGCCTCGGCCTGGGGGCGGTCGAAGACGCCCTCCATGCGCGCCATGCCGCCCAGCGGCCAGATCGTGATGTCGAGCACCCGCAGGCCCAGGCGGCGCGCGACCAGGGCGTGGCCGAGCTCGTGGGCGATCAGCGAGACCCCCAGCAGGCCGAGCAGGACCAGCAGCTCGCCGACCTGGTTGGAGCTGGCGCTGAACAGGACCGCGATGGTCAGCACCAGCACCGCCGGCATCACCAGGATCGGGATGCCGAAGAGGCGGCCGACGGGGACCGAGCGGAACAGGCTGCCGAGCATTTCAGGAGGGGAGGGGCGGGCGGCTGAAGCGCAGGCGCAGCAGCGTAGCGGCCGCCCGCAGGATCTCCTTGCGGTCGATCTTGGAGCGGCCGTGGCGGCGCTCCTCGAACACGATGGGGGTCTCGGCGACGCGCATTCCGGCCCGGTCTACGCGCCACAGGCTCTCCTCGAGGAAGGAATAGCCCTCGGCCTGGATCGCGGCCGGATCGATCCCGCGCAGGCAGGAAGCCCGGTAGGCGCGGAAGCCGGCGGTGGCGTCGCGGGCCGGCAGCCGCAGCAGCAGCCGCGACAGCAGGTTCGCGCCGCGCGACAGCAGCCGCCGGTGCAGGCCCCAGTTGCGGACCCCGCCGCCGTCGACGTAACGCGAGCCGATTCCCAGGTCGGCGCCGTCGGCCAGCAGCGCCACCAGCGCCGGCAGGTAACGCGGGTGGTGCGACCAGTCGGCGTCCATCGTGATCAGCGGGTCGTGCCCGCGCGCCAGGCCCCAGTCCCAGCCGGCGCGGTAGGCCGAGCCCAGCCCGAGCTTGCCGGCCCGGGCCAGCAGGTGCAGGCGCGGCTCCTCCGCGGCCCGCTGGGCGGCCCAGGCGCCGGTGCCGTCGGGCGAGGCGTCGTCGACCACCAGCACGTGGCAGCCGGGCAGGGCTTCGAGCACCGCCGCGCTCAGCTCCGGCAGGTTCCCGACCTCGTTGTAGGTCGGCAGCACCACGAGCGGGGCGGCGGCGTCCATGCGCGCTCAGGCGGTAGGCCGGCGGCGGGCCTTCTCCTTGAGCTGGCGCTTGCGCAGCCGCAGCGTGCCCGGCGTGACCTCCAGCAGCTCATCGTCGTCGAGGTACTCGAGGCAGGCCTCCAGGCTCATGTCGCGGGCCGCGCGCAGCTTCTCGTCGATGTCCTTGTTGGCCGAGCGCACGTTCGACATCTTGCGCGCCCGCACCACGTTCAGGATCAGGTCCTTGTCGGTGTTGTTCTCGCCGACCACCATGCCCTCGTAGACCTCGTCGCCAGGCTCGACGAAGAATTCGCCGCGGTCCTCGAGGCCGCGCAGCGCGTAGGCGGTGGTCTTGCCGGTGTCGCTGGCCACCAGCACGCCGGCGTGGCGGGTCTCGAGCGCGCCCTGGTCGGGACCGAAGCCGGCCGACACCGCGTGCACCGTGCCCTCGCCGCGGGTCAGGGTGAGGACCTGGGTGCGCGCGCCGATCATGCCGCGGGTGGTGACGGTCATGAACAGGGTGGCGCGCTCGCCGCGCCGCTCCATGCCGTCGATCTCGGCGCCGCGGCGGCCGAAGAACTCGATCACCCGGCCCATCGCGTCCTCGGGCACCTCGACCTGGACCTCCTCGAGCGGCTCCATCTTCTTGCCGTCGATCTCGCGCACCAGCACGCGCGGCTTGCCGACCGCGAACTCGTAGCCCTCGCGGCGCATGTTCTCGACCAGGATGCCGAGGTGCAGCACGCCGCGGCCGGCCACCAGCATGCCGCCCTGCGGGCCGGGTCCGACGCGCAGCGCCGGGTCGATCATGGCCGCCCGCTCGAGCCGCTCCTGGACCTGGCGCGAGGTCACGAACTGGCCCTCGCGGCCCGCCAGCGGCGAGTCGTTGATCAGGAACTCCATCTCGATGGTCGGGTCCTCGACCTCGATCGGCGCCAGCGGCTCGACCACCTCGCGGTCGCACAGGGTGTCGCCCAGGCCGAGGCCGTCGAAGCCGGCCAGGGCGGCGATGTCGCCGGCGCCGACCTGCTCGCTGGGCTCCCGCTCCATGCCGCGGAAGCGGTACAGCTCCTTGATCTTGCCGCGGCCGCGGCTGCCGTCGTTGCGCACCCAGGCGACGTCCTCGCCGCGCCGCAGCGCGCCGCGCACCACCCGCCCGACGCCGATGCGGCCGACGTAGTCGCTCCAGTCAAGGGTGCTGACCTGGAAGCGCAGCGGCCCGTCCTCGTCGAAGTCCGGGGCCGGGAAGTGCTCGAGGATGGCGTCCAGCAGCGGCGCCATCGCCTGGTCGCGGTCCTCCGGCATGTTGCCGGCCCAGCCCTCGCGGGCGGATGCGTAGATGACCGGGAAGTCCAGCGCCAGCTCCTCGGGCGCGCCGAGCTCGACGAACAGGTCGAACAGCTCGCCGATGACGTCGGCCGGGCGCGCGTCCTGGCGGTCCATCTTGTTCATGACCACCAGCGGCCGCAGGCCGTTCTCGAAGGCCTTGCGCAGCACGAAGCGGGTCTGCGGCATCGGCCCCTCGAAGGCGTCGACCACCAGCAGGGCGCCGTCGGCCATCGACAGCACCCGCTCGACCTGGCCGCCGAAGTCGGCGTGGCCGGGGGTGTCGATCAGGTTGACGTGGACGCCGCGCCACTCGACCGCGGCGTTCTTGGACAGGATGGTGATGCCGCGCTCGCGCTCGAGGTCGTTGCTGTCGAGCAGGCGGTCGCTGCCCTCCTGGGCGCGCGCGAGCGCGCCGGCGGTGCGGAACAGGCAGTCGACGAGGCTGGTCTTGCCGTGGTCGACGTGGGCGATGATGGCGACGTTGCGCGTCTCCAAGGGAGATCCGGGGTCAGGGAGGTGGTGGGGGGATGGCGGCCGGCTCAGTTGCCGACCGTGGTGCCGAACAGCATCTGGGCGAAGGTCGAGACCGGCTGGGCCTCGCGCGCGTCCTCGAGCTGCGCGTTCAGCGTGCGCAGGGCGATCATGATCTGCTCGTAGGCCTCTTCCTCGGACAGCAGCTTGCCGACGCTGCCCTGGCCGCTGCGCAGGTCGCGGGTCATGCGCGCCAGGTGGTCGAGGAATTCGGCCGCGTCCTCGGCCATGCCCTCGTCGGCGGCGACCTTGCCGAGCAGGCCCTTGCCGGCGGCGGCGTCGTCGAGCATGGCGCGGATCTGGGCCGAGCCCAGCCGCAGGTTGGCGGCCAGCTCGACCATGTCCTCGCGCATGGTCTCGTCGGCGATCAGGGCGCCGAAGGTGCCGCGGCCGGCGGACAGGTCCTCGGCGATCTGGCGCAGGTCGATCATCGCGACCGCGCCGTCGCTGATCAGGTTGACGATGCGGTCGCGCACCACCTCGTCCTCGATCAGCATGCCGAGGGTGCCGCGGCCCTCGCTGACGTCCTCCATGATCGCCTGGGCCTTGGTCAGCACCTCGGCCAGGTCGTCGCGCATCTGCTGGTCACCGACCAGGCTGCCGAGCACGCCCTTGCCCTGGGCGAGGTCGTCGCTGACCTGGCGCAGGTTGGTGATCAGCGCCCGCACCTCGTCGCGGTTCTCGCCGACGAATTCGCCCAGCGCGGCCAGCGCCGAGAAGCCGACCGTGCCGCGCAGCGGGGTGCCGGGCGGCAGCTCCGGCGAGCCGAAGGCGCCGGGGTCGATCTCGATCACGCGGCCGCCGAGCATGGTGAACTCGGAGATCAGGATCTGGTAGCCCTGGCGCAGCTGCAGCGGCGCGTCCAGCTCCAGCGACACCAGGATGCGCTCCTCCTGCGGGAAGTCCTCGCGGAACGCGACGGTGCGCACCGCGCCGGCCTGGTGGCCGCTGATCAGCACCGCGTCGCCCTCCTTGAGGCCGTTGGCGTTGGGGAAGGAGACGTCGAGGAAGCTCTTCTCGCCGAAGCTGAAGCCGGTCAGGATGACCGTGTAGTAGATCAGCGCGGCGATCGTCCCGAAGAAGAACAGGCCGAGCAGGAAGTCGCGGAGGCGGTTCTCGTGAGTGTCCATGTCAGCTCCTCTTGGCGCCGAGGAATTCGCGCACGCGCGGGTGGTCGGAGGCGAGCACCTCGTCGGGGCTGCCCTCGATGAGGAAGCGGCCCTGTTCGAAGACGGCCATGCGGTCGGCGACGATGCGCGCGCACAGCTCGCTGTGGGTGACGACCAGCGAGGTCATGCCGAGCTCGTGCTGCAGCTCGCGCATCAGCTCGCTGACCGCCTGGGACATGCCCGGGTCGAGGCCGGCCTCGGGTTCGTCGTAGAGGATGATGCGCGGCTCGGTCACCAGCGCCCGCGCCAGGCCGACCCGCTTCTGCATGCCGCCGGAGATCTCCGACGGGTACTTGTCGTGGCTGCCGTCGAGGTGGACCTGCTCGAGCACCCGGCAGACCCGCTCGCGGATCTCGCCGGGGCCCATCGAGGTGGTCTCGCGCAGCGGCAAGGCGATGTTGTCGAACACGGTCAGCCAGTTGATCAGGGCGCCGTACTGGAACAGGTAGCCCATCTCGCGGCGCAGCTCGCGCAGCTCCTCGCGGTGCAGCTCGGGCACCGAGTGGCCGGCCACCAGCACCTGGCCCTGGTCGGGGCGCAGCAGGCCGATGACGTGCTTCAGCAGCACGCTCTTGCCGGTGCCGGACGGGCCCATGACGGCGAAGGAGTTGCCCTGCTCGACCGACAGGTCGAGCCCGCGCAGCACCTGCTGGGTGCCGAAGGCCTTGTGCACGTCGCGCAGCTCGATCACGCCACCAACATCCAGCTCAGGAAGTAGTTGAAGATGATGATCAGGATGATCGAGGTCCGGACCGCCTCGCGGGTGGTCTGGGCCACCCCCGAGGCGCCCTTCTCGGCCTCCATGCCGCTGCCGCAGCCGACCACCGCGATGGTGAAGCCGAACACGGCCGACTTGATCAGGCCGGCGTAGAGGTCCTGCGGCAGCCCCAGCACGCCCGGGTCGCCCAGCACCTCGTCGACGCTGAGCAGGTAGGCCGGGAAGTCGAGCTGCAGCTGGGTGACCGCGATCACCCCGCCGCCGAGGATGCCGACTACGTCGGCGACCACGGTCAGGATCGGCGCCATCAGGGTCAGGGCGAGCACCCGCGGCACCACCAGGTAGCTGACGGCGTCGATCGACAGCACCTCGAGCGCGGTCAGCTCGTCCTGCACCTTCATCGTGCCGAGCTCGGCGGCCATCGCGCTGGCGACGCTGGCGGCGAGCACGATGGCGGTCACGAAGGGACCCATCTCGCGCGCCATCGAGATCGCGACCAGCATGCCGATCGAGTCCTGCTGGCCGTATTGGGCCAGCTTCAGGCCGATCTGGAGCGCCACGATCATGCCGATGAAGAAGGCCACGAAGGCGACCACGTGGGCGCTCTTGAAGCCGGCCACGTACATCTGGTCGAGCAGCGAGCGGCGGCGGCGCAGGCTGTGCGGCAGCAGCAGCAGGGTGCGGCCCGACAGCCACATGCCGAAGCCGGCCTGCTGGATCAGCGGGCCGAGGAAGGAGGCGCCGAGCCGCGAGAAGGGATCCCTCATCGCTCAGCCTCCGCGGCCGGCGGAGCGGCCGGCAGGGCGTGCAGGTCGGGCCAGCCCGGCCCCGGGAAGGCCGGGGCCTCGAGGCCCCCGTCGGGGCCCGAGCGCCAGCGGATCAGGCCGAGCAGCAGCGAGGTGTGGGTGGTCCCGTCGGGTTCGGTCCATCGGCCGCCGAGGATGGGCACGGACCAGCGGCGGTGGCCGCCGGCCTCGACCGAATGATAGAGGTCCAGCCAGGCGCGGCGCTCGCGGGCCGCTTCGGCGTGCTCGGCGCGGTCGGTCCAGAGCTCGAACACGAAGCCCAGGTTGCGCGACAGCGCGCGCGACTCGAGCACCGGCTCCAAGCCAGGGGCGAGGGCGCTGAAGTCGTGGCCGCCGTCCTTGTCCCGCTGCGAACGCGCCAGCGGCCACACCCGCCAGGCCTGGTCCTCGCCGCCGTCGGCGTGCAGGGTGCGGGTGCCGAACCAGAACGGGATCGCCCAGGTCGAGGTGGTCTCCTTGCCGTCGACGGTGTCGTGCCGCCACCAGAAGATCGGCCACAGCACCGAGCAGTACTCGGTGAACTCGCTCTCGAAGTGGAGCCAGATCGGCAGCACCTTGTCGAGCTTCTGCTGCGCCGAGGGCTTGCGCTCGAACTTGAGCAGCGGCCACACGCTCCACGAGCGGTACTCGCTCGACGGCTTGGAGGCGTAGCCGAACACCGGCCACAGCACCGTGGTGGCGGTGTAGTCACCCTCGGTGACGCGCCCGCCCAGGGGCAGCAGCAGCCAGCCGTGCAGCGGGTGTTTGCGGTCGAGCCGCTCGGCGGTCTGGTTGAAGATCGGCCACAGGAAGTAGCTGCTGCGGTACTTGCCCTCGATCGCCGAGCGGCCGTAGAGCGGCCACACGTGCCAGCCCGAGGCGCCGTTGCCCTCGCGCCAGCCGAACACCGGCCACAGCAGGTGGGTGTGCTCGCGGCCGTCCTTGCGCGTCTTCGACCACAGCGGCCACAGCAGGAAGCGCCACTCGTCGTAGGTGAAGAAGTCCCGCATCTCGCCGTAGAGCGGGAACAGGCCGAGGTAGTCCTCCTCGCCGTCGCTGGAGCTGCCGCCGAACAGCGGCCCGAGCATCCAGTCGGTGTCAGTGACGCCGTCGGCGCGGCGCTCGGCCTCGCGGAAGAAGACCGGCAGCAGGCGGGCGTAGGTGCGCGGGCGCTCGGCGTCGTGCTCGTAGCGGCCGAGGGGGTAGAGGAAGTCCGCCTCGACGTCGCCGTCGGGCCGCTCCTGGCGCCACACCAACGGGCTCAAGGCCCAGCTCTCGGCGCCGCCCTTCTCCTCGTGGCGCAACACGCCGCCGACGGCCTCGGCGTGGTCGTAGCCGGGCGCGGTGTGACGCGAGAAGAGGGGCGCGAGGTGGATCTCGGCGTCGGGCGCGGCGCAGGCGGCGAGCGCCAGCAGCAGGGCCGCTCTGCGGTGCAGCGGACGGAACCCCATGGGTGGCGGAGATTGTAGGGCCGGCAGGGGTCGGTTTCCGGTCGCCCGTGGGGCCGGCGACCGGGTCGCCGCGGCTACACTCCGCCCTGATGCGCCGCCTCCTCGTGCCGACCCTGGCGCTGGCCGCCGGCTGCGGCCTGCTCGACCGGGAACCGGTCCTGCCCGGACTCGAGCAGGTTCGCGCCGCCCGCATGGCCGAGGCCGAGGACTGGCAGCTGCTCGCGACCGCCTGGGAGCTGCGCGCCCGGGAGCAGGCGGGGGAGCCCGCCGGCCTCGCCGATTGGGCCGCCAACCACACGGATTCGCTGCGCTTGCAGGCGGTGCTGCAGGACTTCGCAGTGCAGGACGCGGCCACCTCAGCGG
>CAZXTO010000082.1:8252-12311 GCA_964643675.1 uncultured Planctomycetales bacterium | reverse complement strand
CGCGCTCGCCGGCGGCCACCCGCCAGTCGGCGATGTCGAGCACGGCGCCGCCTTCGGCCCCACGCTCGTCGCCGCCGGCCGCACCGGCGCCCCCCGGGTCGACGACGGCTTCGCCGGCGTAGCTCTTGCGCAGCTCGTGGAGTCGGATCATCGCGGCGGCCCGGCCCGTTCCGGCCGGGCAAGGGCGCTAGAATACGTTGTCCGCCGGATGGCGGCAGGAGGATTCATTTCGATGAGCAGCTACCAGATCAAGAAGTTCGCCGTCATCGGCGCCGGCAACATGGGCTCCGGTATCGCCCAGAAGATCGCCGCCGAGGGCCACCCGGTCACCCTGGTCGACCTGGACGACGAGAAGGTCGAACGCGGTCTGGGCATCATCCGCAGCACCCTCGAGAAGGGGGTCGAGAAGGGCGTCTTCCGCCCCGAGAAGGTCGAGAAGATCCTCGGCAAGCTGCACGGCACCAGCGACTGGAGCGAGCTGGCCGACGTCGACCTGGTGGTCGAGGCGGTGTTCGAGGACCTCGAGGTCAAGCGCACGGTGTTCAAGCGCCTGGGCGAGGTCTGCAAGCCGACCGCCATCCTCGGCACCAACACCTCCTCCTTCTACGTCAAGGACGTCGCCTCGGTCACGCCGAACCCGGAGCGCGTGGTCGGCCTGCACTACTTCTACCACCCGGCGATGAACCGGCTGGTCGAGGTGATCGGCCACGCCGGCACCGACCCGGCCGCCTTCCAGGCCGCCTGGGCCGCCCAGGAGGCGATCGGCAAGACGCCGATCCGCAGCGCCGACGCGCCCGGCTTCGTGGTCAACCGCTACTTCGTGCCGTGGATCAACGAGTCGGTGCGGCTGCTCGACGAGGGCGTCGCCGACGTCGCCACCATCGAGTGGGCGGCGAAGAAGGCCTTCGGCGTCGGCATGGGTCCGTTCCAGCTCATGAACGTGACCGGCGTGCCGATCTCGATGCACGCCGCCAACACCCTCGGCCACGAGCTGCACGGCTTCTACGCCCCGGCCAAGGGCCTGTGCGCGCAGGTCGAGAAGGGCGAGGACTGGGACTACTCCGGCAAGCCCGACGAGTCCAAGTACGACGAGGTCGCCGACCGCCTGCTCGGCGTCGCCTTCTACATCGCCTGCAAGCTGGTCGATGAAGGCGTCGGCACGGTCGAGGACACCGACATCGGCGCCCTGGTCGGCCTGCGCTGGCCGCGCGGCCCCTTCCACATGCTGAACAAGGCCGGCGTCGAGCGCGCCAAGCTGCTGGCCGAGGCCGCGGTCGGCCCGCACGGGCTCGAGCTGCCGGCGCTGCTCGCCAACGCCAACCCGGCCGGCATCCCGGTGCAGCTGGTCTCGGTCGAGAAGCGCGGCGAGACCTCGCACGTGTCGCTGAACCGCCCGGCGGCGCTCAACGCGCTCAACCAGAAGACCGGCATGCAGTTCATCAGCGCGATGGAGCTGGCGCGCGAGCACGACAGCAAGGGCGTGGTGATCAGCGCCACCGGCAAGGCCTTCATCGCCGGCGCCGACGTGAAGTTCTTCGTCGACAACCTGAAGCGCGACACCTTCCAGCCGATCTACGACTTCGCCGCGGCCGGCCAGCAGATCTACCGGCTGCTGAACGGCGGCGACAAGCCCGTGGTCGCGCGCGTGCACGGCCTGGCCCTCGGCGGCGGCGCCGAGCTGGCCCTGGCCTGCGACTGGGTCATCGCCAGCCCCAAGGCCGCCTTCGGCTTCCCCGAGACCGGCATCGGCATCTACCCCGGCCTCGGCGGCACCCAGCGGCTGGCGCGCCGCGTCGGCCTGCCGATCGCCAAGTGGCTGGTCTACACCGGCGAGATGCTCGACGCCCGCACCGCGACCACGATCCGGCTGTGCGACGACGCCGTCTCCTTCGCCGAGCTCGACGAGCGCTGCAACACCGCTCTCGACGCCGGCATCGTGCGCGGCCGCAGCATTCCCGACACTGCGCCGAACGCCGACTGGCAGCCGCTGTGGGACTTCTTCGCCACCTACACCGTCGACCAGATCCTGTCCGGCCAGGCCGACACCGGCGGCAACCCGCAGCTCGATCGCGCGGTCAAGAAGATGGGCCAGAAGTCGCCGCACGCGCTGCTGCAGGTCGAGCAGGTGTTCGCCCAGGGCGCCGAGATGAGCCTCACCGACGCGCTCGACATCGAGCTCGAGGGCCTGAAGGAGGTCTTCCTGCACCCCGACGCCATCGAGGGCATGTCGGCGCTGCTGGAGAACCGCCGGCCCGAGTTCGACAAGGCCGCGGTCTGATCGGGCGGGCGCCCCGAACCGGTGGCGGGCCGCTCCGGCGGCCCGCCACCGCTCATTCCTGCTCGGGCGGCAGCTCGGCGTAGTCGAGCAGGCGGAACACCTCGACCGGCGGCACCAAGCCCTTGGCGACCGCGTTGGTGTAGGGCTCATCGCCCCACCGGCCGAGGATCTCGCCCTCCTCGTCGATCGCGAGGAAGACGCTGAGGAGGTAGGTCGGCGCCAGCTCGACGCAGCGGTAGGTCGCGACCAAGGTCATGGCCCCGGTGTGCTTCCACTCTCCCTGAGGTCCGTGGATCCCGCACCCTCCCTTGTCCAGGCTGGCCAGCTGCTCCATCGGACCGAACCAGCGGTACCAGGCCACGGTCGGGTCGAGGATCTCGCCGTCCTCCGCAATCCAACGGTCCCCGCGGATGTGCCCCAGCTCGAGGTCGAAGGCGATCGCGACCAAGGGATAGAGCGTGTCCTTCCCGGGGTGGCCGCGGCTCTCCCAGTTGGCCTCGCTGTTGAGGGCGGCTGCGAGCAGGCGGCCTCGCTCCGGCAGGAAGTGCACCCGCGCCAGCGCGCCGTTGTGCCACACCTCGAACAACACCTGACCGGCGGTGTCGATGATGCGGAGGCAAGTCGGCGAGTACGGGTCCAACTGCTGGAAGAAGGCGATCTCCTCCCCGGGAGACTCCGGGAAGTAGTCATCCACCCAGACCGGGCCGAGGTTGACCTCGACCTCCGGGTGCTTGTCGGGGTCCTCGACCGGCGGCACCAGCGACAGGCCGGCGGTGGTCCAGTAGGGCTCGGCCTTCGGCTCCTTCGGGTCGAAGAAGCACACCTGTCCAGAGAGGGTCGGGTCGTCGACCTCCTTGCCGAAGCCCATGACGATCACCTGCCCGCCGCCCAGCTCGGCCGGGCGGTCGAGCAGGAAGGTGCCGCGGACGTACTCCCTCTCCTCGAACTTCCAGCGGTGGAGCGCGTTGCCGGCGACGGAGTGCAGGGTCACCAACCCCTGGGAGTCGCGGTAGACCGCCCCCGGCTGGGCGCCGGCCCAGCGGATCACCCCGAAACCCGCGCCGAGCACCATCAGGACCAGGGCGGCGGCGCTGGCGCCGGAGAACAGGACCGGGTGCCGCCGGCCCCAGCGCAGCAAGCGCCGGGAGCGGGAGATCGGCGTCGCCACCATCGGCCGGCCGTCGCGGAAGGCGCGCAGGTCCGCGGCCAGGCCTCCTGCGCTGGTGTAGCGTCGCTCCGGCTCGAGCTCGAGCGCCTTGTCGAGCACCGCCTCGAGCTCGCGCGGAAGCTTGATCCCGCACTCCTTCGGCCGGCGGAGCTGACCGGCCTGGAGCTGCTGGGCGGCGGCGGCGATCGAGAGCCCCTTCAATTGGTAGGGCGGCGCGTCGCACAGCAGCTCGAACAGCAGCACGCCGAGCGAGTAGACGTCGGAGCGCGCGTCGACCTCGGCCGCCGGCCCTTGCAGCTGCTCGGGCGCCATGTGAGTGATGGTGCCGATCAGGTGGCCCGGCGAGGTCTCGACCGTGGTCATCGCCAGCTCGGGGTCGTCGACCCGGGCCACCCCGAAGTCGAGCACCTTGGGCGCGCCGTCGGCCTGCACCAGGATGTTGGCCGGCTTCAGGTCACGGTGGACCACGCCTTGGGCGTGGGCGTGCTCGACCGCCTCGCAGATGGCGAGGAAGAGCTCCAGCCGCTGCTCGCGGTCGAGCGCGCGGCCGCGCACGAACTCCATCAGGGGCACGCCGTCGATCAGCTCCATCGCGAACCAGGCCTGGCCGCCG
>CAZXTO010000082.1:0-8152 GCA_964643675.1 uncultured Planctomycetales bacterium | reverse complement strand
GCCGCCGGCCTCGAACACCTGGGCGATGCCGGGATGACGCAGCCGGCCGAGGATCTGCGACTCGAGCTGAAAGCGCCGCAACAGCCGTGAGCTGGACAGGCCCGGCCGCAGCACCTTGAGCGCGACCTCCCGCTTCAGCTCGGGCTGCACCGCGCGGAACACCGCCCCCATGCCGCCTTCGGCCAGGCGGCCGAGCACGCGGTAGGGGCCGATGAACTCGGGGAGCTCGACGGCCGAGGGGCTGGGCGCGTCCTCCTGGTGCAGGTCGGCGAGCCGATAGGCCTCGCCGCCGAGCGGGGTGTCCAGCGGGCTGTCCTGCTCGTCGAAGTCGAGCAGCTGCCGGACCTCCTCGACCACCTCCGGCGACGCGGCCGCCTGTTCGTCGAGGAAGGCCTGGCGCTCCTCCTGCTCGAGCGCACAGACCTGGCGGAAGAGGTCCTGGACGAGTCGGTGACGGTCGTGGGCGGCAGACACGGGGAGGTCGGAAAAAGGCAGAAAGTCCCAGCCTAACGCCCGATGCGGGGGTGGCGCGGCCAGAAGGGGAGCGGGATTCCCCCTCTCCACGCGCGCTCTTGCGGTGGGGAGCGCAGACCATGCCCAGGAAATCGCGAGTCCGAGGACTCGCCGCCGGGCGCCAGTTCCGTTGCTAGACTCGGTTCGCCACCGCTTTTTTCTTCCCCCCGCCCTTTCCGCCACCATGGCCGACGGTCCCGCCGACTCTCCCTCCCCCGCTCCCACCCAGTACGACATCGAGGAGCTGGTTCCGCTCGCGTATGAGGAGCTGCGCCGCCTGGCGGCCTACTTCCTGCGCATGGAGAACCCGGGGCACACCCTCGCGCCCACCGCGATCGTGCACGAGGCCTACCTGCGGCTGGCCAACCAGGACAAGCTGCAGTGCACCACCAAGCAGCACTTCCTGGCGATCGCCTCGAAGATGATCCGGCGGATCCTGGTCGACCACGCGCGCAGCAAGGGCCGGATCAAGCGCGGCAGGGACTGGAAGCGGGTCACCTTGTCCGGCGCGGCGCCGATGACCGGCTCCTCCGAGGTCGAGCTGCTGGCCCTGAACGACTGCCTGGACCAGCTCTCCGAGCTCGGGCCGCGGCTGACCGAAGTGGTCGAGATGCGCTATTTCGGCGGTTTGAGCATCGAGGAGACCGCCGAGGCCCTCGCGGTGTCCAAGCGCACCGTGAACAATGACTGGCGCTTCGCCCGCGCCTGGCTGCGCAAGGCGCTGGCCCAGGAGGCGAGCGGGGAGTGGTACCAGGACCCCGAGGCCGACGCCGACGCCGCCGAGGCGGCCGGCTGATTCCCGGCCAGAGAGCCTCCCTCGCCCCGAAGCGAGGACCTGGAAGGCCGTTTCGGCCCTCGCGATCGGTTGCGCGCCCGCGCGGCTTCCGGCGCGTTGCCTTCATGACCGAAGGCGAGACCCACTTCCTCGGCCAGCCGACGGCCGCCAGCCTGGAGCAGGAATGCGACCGGCTGATCACCCGCCACCAGGTCCGGGTCTCCCTCGAGGCCAAGGCCGCCGGGGTCGAGCTCACGACCGAGCAGTGGATCGAGCGGGTGGTGGACCGCGTCGCCGCCGACTTGATGCCGCGCTACGGCCTCGGCCGCGAGCAGTTCCTCGAGCTGATCACCCGCGTCTACCAGACGAGGTCGGGGCGCGGCGCCTAGTCCGCCGCTCCGAGGTCCGCGCGCCAACGTCGCAAGGTCTTGCGCGTGAGCGGCAAGTGGTCGCCGTCGAGCAGGCCGGCGCGCTGCTGGCGCTCGGCGGCCTCTTCGAGCTGGGACAGGCCGGTCTCCCGTTCGCCGCTGCGCCAGGCCGCCACCGCCGCGCCGATCAGGAGCTGGATCGAGTCGGGCGCGTCGGGGCCGAGGAGGCGGTCGAAGCTGGCCGAGGACTGACGGAAGATCGGCAAGGCTTCCTGCGGACGCCCGAGCCGCATCAGCAGGTCGGCGAGGTGGTTGCCGGTGATCGCGGTCTGCAGCCGGTCCTGGCCGAGCTTGCTCAGGCAACGCGCGTGGCAGTCGCGCAGCATGGCCAGCGCCTCTTCTTCGCGGCCGAGGTCGCCGAGCAGCAAGGCGTGGTTGTCGAGGATGGTCAGGGTCTCGGGATGCTCGGCTCCGGCGAGTTCGGTCATGGCGCGGACCAGGTCCCGGAGCAGCTGCTCCGCCTCGACGAGCTGGCCGGCGTCGCCGAGCACGACCGCCAGGTTGTTCATCGCCGAGAGGCTGCGGGCGTGGCCGGCGCCGTCGTGTTCCCGCCGATAGGCGAGGATCTCGCGCAGGATGCGCTCGCTCTCCTCCAGCTCACCCTGGGCGTAGAGCGCGTGAGCCAGGCTGACGCGGGTCTCCTGAACGGCGGGGTGGCCGGCGCCGAGGGCAGCGGCCTGAGCCGCCGCCACCTCGCGGAAGGAGGCCTCGGCGAGCTCGGGCTGGCCGGCCTTGCTGCGCAGCTGGCCTTCGCTGTTCCGGATCTCCAGCACCTCCGGGTGCGCGTGGCCGAGCGCGGCCGCGGCGGCCTGCCGCGCGCGGTCGAGCTGGGCTTGCGCCTCGGGGTAACGGTCGAGCTCGGTCAGGGCGCGGCCGAGCGCGTGTTCCAGCTCGGCCTGCCGCGGCAGCTCGCTGCCGGCCGAGCGCGCCGGGGCCAACGCCGCGTCGTCCAAGGCCGCGCGGAGCAGGCGTTCGGCGCGCTCCGGGTGGCCGCGCTCCAACCAAGCCATGGCCAGCGGGCCTTGCAGTTCGACCCGGACCTGGGGACGATCGGCGAAGCGCCGCTCCAGCTCGGCGTCGGCCCAGCCGAGCAGCTGCTCCATGGTCAGGGCCGGGTCCTCGGCGAAGGGGCTCGGCCGGCGCAGGGTCTCCGACAGGAAGCCGCTCGCCGCCTGCAGGTCCGACTCCGCCGCGCGCGCGCGCAACAGGCCGAGGCTGGTGCCGACCACGGCCGTCAACAGCAGGCCGAGGGCGACCACCACCGCCGCCACCAGGCCGCGGCGGCGGGCGGCGAAGCAACGCAGCAGGTAGCCGGCGGTCGCGGGATGGGCTTGGACCGGTTCGCGCGCCAGGAAGCGGCGCAGCTCGGCGGCGAAGGCCGAGACCGAGGCGTAGCGCTGGTCTTCGGCGGCGGCCAGGGCGCGCGCGAACACCGCCGTGAGGTCCGCCGGAGCCCCGGGCAGCGCCTGCTCCAGGCTCAGGCCGGCGCCACGCCGGACCGCGGCCAGCGCTTCGGTGGGACGACGCAGCTCTCCTTCATAGGGGAGCCGCCCGCTCAGCAACTCGAAGCCGACCACGCCGAGGGCGTAGACGTCGCTGCGCACGTCGAGTTCGGCCTCGTCGGCGGCGGCCTGTTCGGGGCTCATGTAGGCCAGGGTGCCGACCAACCGGCTGCCCGCCGCCGACCGCGCCTCCGACGCTTCGGCCCCCGCCGCCTCCGCCGCGCCAACCCGGGCGGCGGCGCGCACCGAGACCCCGAAGTCGAGCACCTTCGGGCTGCCGTCGGCCAGCACCATGATGTTGGCGGGCTTGAGGTCGCGGTGGATGATGCCGCGCTGGTGGGCGTGGTGGACCGCGTCGCCGATTCGGGCCAGCAAGGCCACGCGTTGCCGCAGGTCGAGCCCGGCCTCGCGGGCGTGCTCGTCGAGGTGCCGGCCCTCGAGCAGCTCCATCGTGAAGTAGGGCAAGGCGCCCCGCTCGCTCCGCACCAGACCGGCGTGGTAGAGGTGGGCGATGCCCGGGTGCTGCAGCCGCGCGATGGCCCGGGCCTCCTGCTCGAAGCGCAGCCGCTGGGATTCGGTGGCGAGGTCGGCAGCGAGCACCTTCAGGGCCACCGCGCGGCCGAGCTCCTCGTCGACCGCGCGGTAGACGGTGCCCATGCCGCCGCGGCCGAGCAGACCCTCGATCCGGTAGGGGCCGATGCGCTCGGGCAGCTCCGGCTCACCTGGGTGCTGGCCAGCCATCGCCAGCACCGCCGGCAGGTCGAGGAAGAAGGGGGCGCGGGAGTCGCGGGTCGCGGCCTCCGGTTCCTGGTCGAAGCCCAGCAGCTGCTCCACCTCGGCGCGGAGGGGGGCGTCCCCGGCGCAGGCCCGGTCGAGGAAGGCGGCGCGGTCGGCGCCTTCGAGCGCCGCGGCCTGCTCGAAGAGCTCGCGCACGCGGCGGAAGCGGAGGGTCTGGTCCATGAGCTCGACGCCGACGCTCCCGGACTCGGGGCACCGGTCGCCCACGACGCGATCGATCGGCCGCTCGAGCGCAACCGGTTCGGGCGGCGGGTGCGGGCAGCGATGATTCCTGCGTTTCCGTGGCCGGAAGCGCGCGCTGTGGAGGAGCGGGAATCCGCCCGCCCCGACTCCAGCTGATCCCATGAGAATCTCCACCCTGCTCCTGGCCGCGATGACCGGCGGCCTCCTCCTGTGCGACGCGGCTTCCGGCCAGTGCAGCAGCGCCCAAGGCAACGCCGAGCTGCAGCTGAGCGGCCTCGGCCAAGTCGGCAGCACCCTCCGCGTGCGCGTGGTCGGCGAGCCCTACGCGCCCTTCGTGCTCGCCTACAGCACCGACTCCTCGCCGCAGGCGATGGCGGGCGGGACCGTCTGCCTGGGGCCGAGCCCGAAGGTGATCCTGAACGGCCTCGGCCACATCCCGGGCCAGCCGCCGCCGAACCAGGCCTTCCGGCTGTCGGCGCTCGGCGAATACCGCGCCGACGTGGCGATCCCGGGCCTCGGCACCCTGATCGGCACCGAGGTCTTCTTCCAGGCCGTGATCGCCGACGCCAACTCCCCCACCGGCGGCGGCTACGCGATCTCCGAGCTCGAGTCGATCACGCTGAGCGGCCCCGGCCCGGTGACCACGATCTTCTTCGAGGACTTCGAGACCGGCATGGGCAACTGGTACGCCACCAATGGCTTGTGGCAGGCGGGTGTGCCGGCGAACGGACCTGCTTCCGCGTGGGGCGGCAGCCAGTGCGCGGGAACCGATCTGAACGCGAACTACCCCTCCAACGGCGCCAACACCACCCTCGTCAGCCCGGTGATCGCTCTTCCCGCCCTCAATTCGGGCGAGGAGATCCGGGTGCGCTACCGCGAGTGGTTCGACTCCGAGGACGTGAACGACAAGATGCAGTTCAGGATCTCCGAAGACGGCGGCGTGACCTGGAGTACGCTCCCGCACTCGCGAGCGCAGTCGGGGTGGAGTCACGTCTGGTCGCAGGCCTCGGTGGATCTCAGCGCCTACGCCGGCAAGAGTGTCCAGCTCGGCTTCCACTTCTCCTCCACCGACGGCTACTACGCGCGAGGGGGGAACGGCTTCTTCCTCGATGACGTGGAGGTCTTCGCCGGCCTCCCGCACTTCGCCGGGACCGAGACCTTCGAGGCGGGCATCGATCACTGGTGGTCCTCCGACAACGGGCTGTGGCAGGTCGGCGCTCCGGGCCCCAGCTGTGGTCCTGCCAACACCCCCTCCGGACTCCACTGCGCCGCCACGGTCCTCGACGGTCTCTACCCCTCGAGCGGCGCGGATACCCGGTTGATCTCGGCGTCCATCGCCCTCCCGGCAGGCACGCCCCAGACGCTCTTCTTCGAGCACTGGTTCGACACCGAGGACAACACCGACAAGGGTTGGGTCCAGGTCTCGACCGACGGCGGCCAGACCTGGGTGACGGAGGCCGGCGAGTTCTCCGGGATCGGTCATCAGTGGACGCAGGTCGGAGTCCCTCTCGGGGCCTATGCCGGCCAGGAGATCCTGATCTCCTTCTACTTCACGTCGACGGATGGCTACTACTCCAGGAACGGCTGTGGCTGGTACCTGGACGACATCCGCATCCAGTAGCCCGCGCGATCGCTCCTCACCTCGCGGCGGCGCCCGGTTTCCTCCGGACGCCGCCGTGGTTCCTTCTTTGCCCTCGAGGATGGGGCGATTCGCCCCCCATCGGCCTGATTCCTGCATAGGATGGAGAGATCCCGTCCCTCGCACGAGCCATGAACAAGACCCCCTTCCTCCTCCCCATCCTGCTCGCCGCGCCGGCCTTCGCGCAGCAGAGCTTCCTCTCAGAAGACTTCGAATCCGGGATGGTCCCGCCCACCGGCTGGACCGAGTTCAACAACGGCAACAGCGCCGGCTGGGAGCCGAACACCGGCCAGCTGTACGGCGTCACGCACGCCTTCCACGACGACTACACCGGGTACAACGACAACAGCTTGATGTCTCCGCAGATGGACCTGAGCGCCGCCACCGCGGTGTGGGCCCACTGCTCGCAGTACATCACCTACGCCTCCTGGCGTGACCACCACTACGTGGACGTGTCGCTGGACAACGGCGTCACCTTCGTCACCGTGCTCGACGACCTCTCGGGCGACGGCGAGAGCGCGCTGACCGCCGACATCGGCGCCTACGCCGGCATCAACGGCGTGAACGTGGCCTACCGCTACACCGGCGACTACGCCTCGGAGTGGTCGATCGACAACGTGGAGGTGAACGACTCCTCCACCCCGCCCCCGCCCCCGCCGCCGGCGATCCTGACCACCCTGGTCAACCCCGCCAACGGCCACACCTACCACCTGCTGGACGTCTCGAACTGGACCCTGGCGGAGGCCACCGCGATCAGCCTCGGCGGCCACCTGGCGACGGTCGAGGACGCGGCCGAGAACAGCTGGATCGAGACCAACTTCGGCAACTGGGGCGGCGTCTCCCGCACGCTCTGGATCGGCTTCAACGACGCCGCCCTCGAGGGCACCTTCGTCTGGGCCGACGGCTCGACCAGCACCTACACCAACTGGAACAGCGGTGAGCCGAACAACTCCACCGGCAACGACCCGATCAATGGCGAGGACTACGTCATGATCTACGGCACCGGCGGCACCTGGAACGATCTGCACGACACGCAGAGCTCGCCGTGGTTCCCGAACATCTGCGGCGTGGTCGAGATCAGCGGTCCGACCGGCCCGCAGCTGAGCGTCAGCGGTCTGGTCGCGGGTGGCATCACCACCATCTCGGTCTCGGGCGCGACGCCGGCCGGCTTGGTGCGCCACGGCTACTCGATGGCCGGCGGCGGCCCGATCACGACCGCCTTCGGCGACCTCTTGCTGAGTCCGCCCT
Source organism: uncultured Planctomycetales bacterium (assembly GCA_964643675.1). Lineage (GTDB taxonomy): Bacteria > Planctomycetota > UBA1135 > UBA1135 > UBA1135 > J029. The sequence goes on along the minus strand of CAZXTO010000082.1, from coordinate 1,066 downwards.
ACGTCGAGCTGCCGGCGATGATCGCCGACGCCAACGGCGACGCCAGCCTGGCCGCGCCGGTGCCGCCTGGCACCACCGGCATCTCGGTCTGGCTGCACGCCTTCGACATGGGTTCGCTCACCTTCTCCAACGGAGTGGCCGCGGTGATCGGCTGAGCGGGAGCAGGATTTGCCTTCGAGAGGGGCCGGGGTCTCCCGGCCCCTCTCTTCGTGTCTGGCAAATCACCCCGCACCACCTCTTTTGGGATTAGGATTGAGCATTCCGCGGCGAAGGCCGCGGAGTCCTACCCCTACTCCTCCTCATTTCGCTGGGCGGCCATCGGCTGCTCGGCTCCCCTTCCCCCGAATCCGACCCGGTGCTCGGATCCGCCCCAACCCTGGACTTGAGTGGAGTCCCTGCCATGTTCCAACGCTCCCTGACCCTCCTCGCCGTGGCCGGCCTCGTCGGCACGGCGGCGGCCCAGAACCCCTGGACCAACCTGCCGACCTCCTTCCCGACCGCCGACGGCTACGTCGACGACTTCGAGAGCTACGCCGGCGTCGTGCCGGCGCACATGACCACCCACGCGCTCGATGCCGTCAGCTACCTCCCCGACGCCGAAGCCTGGTGCAACATCGGGCAGCAAGGCGCCTGCCTCTCGGCGACCAGCGGGATCGCCTGCCTCGAGATGGGTCTGGATCCGGCCTCGACCAATTACCACGACGTGCTGAACGGCCTCGTGATCGGGCTCGACGGCGCCAGCGCTGCCGCCGACCTGTGGCTGGACTTCCAGATCATCAACCACGGTGAGGAGCTGGACACCTGGGACGGGGTCTGGGTCTCCGACGATGGCATCAACTGGTACCAAGCCGGAGGCTGGTCCGGATCGACCACCTGGAGTCACTACGACGACGTCAACCTCAGCATCGTCGGCGCCAGCACTGCGGGGCAGTTCTACCTGCTGTTCGCGCAGGACGACAACTTCCCCTACGGCTACCTGGACGGGATCGGGGTCGACGACCTCAACGTCGACACCTCCGGCCCGCCGCCGCCGGCGATCCTGCACACCGAGGTCAACCCGGCCAAC
>CAZXTO010000081.1:0-12315 GCA_964643675.1 uncultured Planctomycetales bacterium | reverse complement strand
CCCGGCCGGAGTTTTCCACAAAATCTTACGATTGAGCCTGACACCCCATCTCGGCCAGGAGCCGCGGGGAAGGGTAGACCTCGCGGAGCAGCCACAGCACGTAGCGGATGTCCACGCTCACGTTGCGGCTGCGCTCGGCGTTCCAGCCGAAGTCGCCGGAGACGTTCTCGAACACGCGGTCGAAGTTCAGCCCGACCAGGCGCCCCTCGCCGTCGACCACCGGGCTGCCGCTGTTGCCGCCGGTGGTGTCGGCGTCGCTGAGGAAGCAGACCGGGACCTCGCCGGCCTCGGCGCCGGCGCGGCGCAGCGGCTCGGGGGCGTCGAAGGGCGCCTCGCCGGTGTGCTTGTCGAGCAGGCCGCGCACGGTCGTGCGCGGGGTGTGCATCACGCCGTCCCGCGGCGAATACCCCTTCACGCTCGCCACCGAGATCCGCAAGGTGGAGTTGGCGTCGGGGTAGAAGCGCTCGCCGCGCCACTCCTCCTGGGCCTGGATCCACAGCGAGCCCACCTCGAGCCGGGCGCCGGATTGCGCGGTCCGGAACTCCTTCAGCTCGTCCAGCTCGGGCTTCAGCTCGGCCATCAGCCACACCATCGGATCCGCCGACGGTTGGTCGATCTCGGCGCACACCTCCGGGTCGAGCAGCATCGTGTCGCGCACGAAGGAGCGGCCCAGCTCCGCCGCGGCCTCCGCATCCGTCACCCCCTCGAACAGCCCGGTCCAAGCGGCGGTGCGCTGCCCCTCGGGCACCGCCCACCACTGGGCGAAGACCAGCCCGAACAAGGCCGCCTCCGACTCCAGGTAGACGCTCTTGCTGCGGTTCCCCAGCCGGCGCATCAGCTCGCGGTCGCCCGGCGCGCCGTCCTGCTCCAGATGCTTGGCGATCTCGCCGCCCATGCGCGCCAGGCCCGAGTAGCGCGACAAGACGTCGAGCAGGAAGTCGCGCTCCTGCCGCACCAGCTCACGCCGATCCAGCTCGAGCAGATCGTCCAGCACCTCGCCGTAGCGCTTCTCGCGCCGGCGGTCCTTCTCGACCCAGGCGCGGAAGTCCGCCTCCTCGCCCTCCTTGCGCTCCACCACCCGGTTGCGCGCCAACCCCCAGACCATGCCCTGGGCGTTCTTCAAGCCGTTCGACAGGCTCTTGATGCGCGAGCGCGACTTCAGCTCGGCGGCGGGGTCCCCCGCCACGCTGGCCCGGATGCCCTCGATCATGGCGCCGAACACCTGCTCCCGCATCGGGTAGTACCAGGACTCGCGCATCGCCACCGCCACCGAGCTCAGGTAACGCTCGGTCCGCCCCGGATACCCCAGCACCATCACCAGGTCGCCCTCGTCGACGCCCTCCTCGGACACCTCCAGCCAGCGCTCCGGCTGGTAGGGCACGTTGTCCTCGTGGTAGCCGCGCGGCGTTCCATCCGGCGCCGCGTAGGCGCGGAAGAAGCAGAAGTCGCCGGTGTGGCGCGGCCACATCCAGTTGTCGACCTCGCCGCCGTACTCGCCGATCGACGCCGGCGGCGCGTACACCAGGCGCACGTCCTCGAACACCGTCCGCAGGATCCGCCGCCACACCCGGCCCTCGAAGTAGGGCACCACGATCGCGTCGCGCCCAGGCCCCTTGGCCGCGTCGGCCAGCTCGCGCCGCCGCCGGTCCACCGCCCGCTTGCGCGCCGCCGGGTCCTCGCCCGCCTCCTCCATCGCCGCGTGCATCTCGGCGGTGACGTCGTCGTAGCCGCGCACGATCGACACCTTCATGCCCTCCGCCGGCAGCTCCTCGCCGAACTCCGCGGCCGCGAAGCCGTCGGCCAACAGGTTGCGCTCGGTCGTCGAGTGGGCGTTGATCGCGCCGTAGCCGCAGTGGTGGTTGGTGACGATCAGGCCGTCCGCCGACACGAAGCTGGCGCTGCAGCCGTTCAGGTTCACGGCCGCGCTGAGCAGCCCCTCCTCGCCGTCCCAGATCTGGTCCGCCTTCAGCTTCAGGCCGCGCTTGCGCAGGTCGGTCCAGTCGAAGTCGCGGATCTGCTCGGGCAGCCACTGGCCTTCGTCGGCCGACAGGAATGCGCCGCCGCCGAGCAGGGCGGGGAGCAACAGGACCGCCGCGAGCAGCCGGAGCGGGCCCAGGCGGCGGAGGCTGGACGGGAGGGGGCGGCGGAGGAAGGCCAAGGGATGGAGGCGGTTGCGGCGCATGCGAAGGGCCCCGCCCCGGCCGCCGGATCAGCGGCTCTCAGGGAGCGGGGATCTCGATGGTAGTCGCATCCGGCCGCACCACCTTGGCCACCACCCCCTCCCGCGCGGCCGCGATCCAGGTCAGGCCGGCCTCGGCCCAGTGGCGCTTGCGCCAGGAGGCCCGCAGCTGCGGCTCCAGCTGCTCGAAGCTGGGCCCCTCGACCCCCTCCGGCACCTCGATGCCCTCCACCGCCGCGGCGTAATCCGCCATCAGCTCGTCCACGCTCGGCTCAGGCAGCTCTCCCGCCAGCGCGTCCATCGTCAACTCGAGCCGGTAGCGGCGCTGGAGGAAGCGCTGGAAGCCGTCCTCGCCCAGCTTCTTGATCAGGATCTCGGTGGAAGCGCCGGTCGCGGCCTCCATGCGCCGGCGGTACTCCTGCAGCTCGACCAGGTCCAGCTCCGGGAAGCGGCGCTCGCCCTCCCACAGCAGCAGCACGTCACCCACCAGGGCGCCGAAGCGCGCCTCGGGATCGGCGGTGAAGCCCTCCAGCGCGGCCAGCACGCCGCCCGGCTGGACGTCCTCGGCGGCGCAGTACTCGTTCCACTCCCCTTCCAGGTACGGGATCAGGACCTCGCCGGTCACCTCGCGCCCGTCGACCGTCATCAGCCACGGCGTCGGCAGCTCCGGGGTCTCCCACAACAGCTCCTCACCGCCGGTCTCGGCGGGCGGCGCCTCACCGCCACATCCGGCCAGGGGCAGCAGGGCGATCAGGAGGGCGGCGGCGCGGGGGCGGCGCGCGGCCGGAGCGGGGAAGGGAGCGGAGGTCGCCATCGGGCACACAGGCTAAAGGAAATGGGAGGCACCAGAAGGCGCCTCCCGAAGCGAGGGGATGAACCTGATCGGGGGGGGATCAGTACCGGTTCTTCTGGCTGTTCATGGTGCTGTAGTGGTTCTGACCGCTGCAGCTCTCGCTGTAGTTGTGGAAACCACCGAAGGCGCCGATGTCCAGCACGGACTGCATGGTGCAGTTGCCGTCGCAGCAGTGCTGCAGGGTGTAGTTGTGACCGGTCTCGTGCTCGAGGATGTTGTCCTCGTAGCTCAGGTACTTCTTGATGAGCTGCCGCGGCAGACCCAGGTAGGCCACGCCGATCGCGCCGCCCGGGGTCGGGTCGTTGCTGAAGGCGATCATCATGTCCTGGCCGTTCAGGCCGCCGTTCTCGGCGTAGGCCTCATCGAGCAGGCCGACGATGTCGGCGCCGTCGTTCGAGTCCCAGCGCTTGCCCTTCTTGGGCACGAGGTCGATGCCCCAGTTGGCCTTCATGGCCGCGTCGCCGCTGTTGACGGTGGCGATCACGTGGCTCCTGACCGCGGGAATGCTGCTGAAGGCGGCGATGTACTCCTCGTCGCAGGGGTGAGTGCAGTTGACCGTGGCGCGGATGCTGCCGCCGGGCACGCGGGCGGCGCCGGCCTGGCCCTTGATCTGGTTGCTGGCAGCAGCGGCGGCCTCCTCCTCGGGAGTCCACGGGCGGTCGAGCTGGAACTGGTGGCCGTCGCGAGTCGTGAACACCTCATGGGAGAAGGCGAGGTCGAACTCAGCGGCGGTGGTGAAGTCGTTCAGCGAGGGCAGTTGGGTCCAGGCATTGCCCTGGGAGTCCAGGTACGGGCCCGAGGTGGTGAGCGGCGCGAAAGCGAGGCTGGCGGCGGCCAAGCTGCCCAGGATGACGAGATTCTTCATGCGGTTGACTCCTTGGAGGGGGTTGGGGAAGGGGATGAACGAAGGACGGCGGAATCGGGTGGGGGTTCCACGAATTCAGGCCGTCGGCCTCAGCCGTTCTCGGCCGGCAGGCGGACCACCGTGTCCGCGGGGCGCTGCTCCGGGTCAAAAGCGATTTCCAAGAGATGGCGGGCCACGAAGGGGACGGTGTTGAAGCCCTCGGTCCGTTTCAGCTCGAGGAACTTGTCCAGCTCGGGGAAGACCTCGCGCTCGCAGCCGCGGATCCGCTCCTGCATGGCGGTGTCGACCACCCCAGGAGCGACCGCGTGGGCGCGCAGGCCGCGGTCGGCCTCCTCCAGCGCGACGGTCTCGGTGAGCCGGTCCAGCGCGGCCTTGCCGGCGCAATAGGCCCCCCAGCCGGCGTAGCCGTGCCAGGCCGCCCCCGAGCTGATGTTGATCAGCACCCCGGGATCGGCCGCGGTGGCCCCGCGGGCCGCCAGATGGCGCAGGAAGGCCTGGGTGCCGTGCAGGACCCCGGTCAGGTTGATGCGCAGATGGGCCTCCAGGGCCTCGGCGCTCAGATCCCGCACCGGCACCACCGGGTCGAGGACCCCGGCGTTGTTGATCCACAGGTCGATGCGGCCGAAGCGCTCGACCACCGCCTCGCCGAAGGCCGCGACGGCCGGGCCGTCGCCGATGTCGAGCTGCTGGGCCAGCACGGCCTCGCCGTCGGGCAGGGCCGGGGCTGATCGGGAGCACAGGCCCAGGCGCAGGCCGCGGGCGGCGAAATCCTCGGCCAGGCCGGCGCCGATGCCGCGGCTGGCGCCGGTCACGACCGCCACTTTTCCGTTCAGATCGCAGAGCGTCATGGTGGATAGTCTGCCGGATCGGCCAGGAACGGCTAAAACGAAATGGGGAGCGCGCGCTCCTACCCACCATGCGGCCCGCATATCTCCTGCCGTTCCTGGTCCCGGCCCTGGCCGCCGGCTGCAGCCCGGCTCCGCCGGCCCCCGAGGAATCCCCCCGGGCCTTCCTCGAGACCCTCGTCGGCGAGCTGCGCGAGGCCGCCCGCCCGCACCGGCAGCTGCTCGACAGCGAGGAGCCGATGATGCCGACCGACGAGGCCCTCGACCCGCTGGTCGCCGACCTGCGGCGGGTGCTGGAGCCGGCCTTGTTGCCCGGCGTGATCGAGGACTGGGACGAGCTGATCACCCGCCTCGGCCTCACCAACCTCTGCTTCCAGCTCTGCCCCGAGGGCGAGGTGATCTACGGCGCGCCGCGGCCCTTCGGCGACGCCGAGCAGGCGCCCGGCGCGCGGATCCGGATCGAGTACCCGTCGGCCGGCGACGACCCGGTGCGGCAGGACCTGGTGATGCTGGCGACCAACGGCGCCTGGAAATTGTGCCGGCGGCCGATCGACGCCGACCGCCCCGAGCAGGAGGTGGCGCTCTACCTCGAGATGGGCCTGCTGCCCTGCGCCGAGGACGCGCCGGCGGCGCTCCGGCAACGGATCGACTCCCTCGCCGGCGCCGGCGCCGAGCTCGAGGTCCTCGCCGCCAGCGAGCGCGGTCCGGCGCTGCGCCTGGAGCTGCGCGCCCGCGTCGAGGGTTCGCCGGAGGCCCGGTTCACCGCGGTCCACGAGCGCCAGGGCTGGGTGGCCCACCCATGAACCGGCTCGAGTTCGACGACGGCGCCACCCGCTTCGAGATGGTCCTGCTCAGCTCGGCCGCGCCGCCGCGGCCGCAGACCCTGCGCTTCCAGGTCGAGACCGAGTCGACCGGCTTCCGCGCCCGTCACCCCAAGGCCAAGCTCCTGACCGGCGACTTCGAGTCCTTCCTGTCCGGCGCCCGCGAGCTGGTGGCCGACCGGCGCAACGACATCGCCGTCGCCGCCCTCGACCCCGAGGACTTCATGCTGCGGCTGCGGCGCCAGCAGGGCGCCATCAACCTGGAGGGCTTCGTCGGCCGCGCCTACACCGACTTCCGCGGCTGGCCGCGGCGCCACCGGCTCGACTTCGGCCTGCGCCTCGCGCCCGAGGAGCTGGCCGCCGCCCTCGACGCCTTCGCCGGTTGGGAGGCCACCGCTTGAGGATCCGGATCGACGCCCTGCGGGAGTCGGACTGGCCCCGCGCCGGGGCGATCTTCGCCGAGGGCCTGGCCACCGGGCTGGCCAGCTTCGACACCGAGGTGCCGAGCTGGCGGGAGTGGGACGCGGCGCACCTGGCCCAGGGCCGGCTGGCCGCGCGCGCGGTCGGCGCGGACGGCGGCGCCGACGGCGAGCTGCTGGGCTGGGCCGCCTTGCTGCCGGTGTCGGACCGCTGCTGCTACGCCGGAGTGGCCGAGGAGAGCATCTACGTCGCCGAGGCGGCGCGCGGCGAGGGCGTCGGCCGCCGGCTGCTCCAGGCCCTCGTCGAGCGCTCCGAGGAGCTCGGCATCTGGACCCTGCAGGCCGGCATCTTCCCCGACAACGAAGCCAGCATCGCACTGCACCAGAGCTGCGGCTTCCGCGTCGTCGGTGTACGCGAACGGCTCGGGCAGCTCGACGGCGCGTGGAAGGACGTCGCCTTGATGGAGCGTCGCAGCGCGCGGGTCGGCAACGGCGGCGCCGCGCCGGGCGGAACCGGACCGGGCGCAACCGGACCGGGGATCGGCCGCGGGAACGATGAAGGCGCCCCGCCGCCGGGCGTACCCAGCTCCTAGCCATGTTCAACAAGAAGAAGAAAGCGCCGCCCGAGAAGGTCAAGGTCGACCGCAAGGAGCTCGTCTGCCATCACTGCCAGGGCGACCGCTTCCACGCCATGAAGGGGCAGCTCAACACCAAGACCGCCTCGCTGCTCGACCTCGACTGGTTCAACCCCGAGGCCGAGTGCTACGTCTGCGCCGGCTGCGGCTACGTGCACTGGTTCTTGAAGGAGGGCTGACGCCCCCAGGTGGCCAAGTTGAGGTATCGAACCCTGCTCCTGCTCCTGATCGGCCTCAGCGGCTGCGCGGGCGAGGAGCCGAAGCCGGGCCCGGTCGCCTGGGCCGCCGCCTGGGCCGACCGGCAAGAGCAGGGGGCCGGCGAGCTGCCCGAGGAGGAGGACCTGTTCCGGTTGGCTGGTCTCGACGGTTTCCTGCGCCGGACGGTGCACCTCGGCTTCTCCTATCCACACTCCGGGAGAGATCGTTGCCTCGTGGTCGTGGAATACGCCCGCAGGAACACCTGGGGCGACCCCGAGTGGCCCGACGTCGTCGCCAGCCCGAAGGGTGTATGGGAGTCCTCCGATCCCGTTCCCTACACGACTGCCTGGGTCGATACCCACTGGCCAGACCTTCCGGAGTACCGGCTCACCGAGCGCTCCTTGCTCCTCGAGCTCGAGTACGACACGAAATGGCGGATCATCCACCAGGAAGCCGCGGGCCTGTCCCTCGCAGCGCTCGAAGGAAGAGCCGGTCGATGGGAATCTGCGGCCGAGAAGATCCGGCTTCCGGAGGAGATCATCCCCGTGCGGGTGAAGAAGGACTGGCGGACTGGAGAGGTCACGCTAGCCACAGATGGTGAAGTGGCTGGGCCAGGAGAGCTCCCTCCCTCAGCCGGCGAGCGCGCTGCGCGAGGCGCAGAACTCCAGCTTCAGGTCGAGCCGGGCCTTCTCCTCCCCGCAGCGCTGTTTCCCTGGCAGGATCAACTCAAGGAGTTGTTGCCCGGCAGGGTCTCGAAAACGACTGATTTCCTGATCGCCTGCCAGCGTCAGCCTGACGGCTCTCTCTGGTCGGCGACGGAGTCGACCCTGATCCGGCACCCCGCCCGCCCGAGCCCGGTCCTCTATTCCCTCTTCTTCCGCCAGTCCTTGCTCGCCACTGGACCGGTCCGCGCCATCTTCCTCAGCTCGAACGAGCTCACGGACAAGGAGCGCGCGGCTCTCACTCGCGACTGGTTCCGAGCAGGAGCGAGACGATTCGAGTGGTTTCTCCCGCCAGAGAGGATCCCGTTCCGTCCCGAAGCGAATCCGGAGGATCAAGTCGCATGGGTCGTGGACATGGGCAGGGTCAGGGTCACTCTCCTCCACCATCCATGGGAAGCCGCCACCGCTCATCTGAGTCGAGGACTCGAGGGGACTCGATACGAAGCGGAAGTGAATCCGGCCGGGTTCTATGAGGGCGCGATGCCCGGAGCGTGGAAGGACTTCCAGGACCAACTCGCTCCGCTCCTGACCACCCCAGCTGAACCCGAAGAAACTCCTGCAGGCCTCGGTTTCGGATTCTACGGGGACCCGGACTACGACAACTTCCCGAGTTCCGCCTTGCTGAGCCGCCTGCTTCTCTTCACCGGCTTCGTCTCTCTCAGCCAGCAGCACCTCTCGCCGCAGTTGGCCGCACACGAGCTGCCCGATGCCCTCAGCACCGAAGGCCTGGGGATCGAACGCCGCGGCGTGACCTTCCGCCTGGAAGGAGAGCCCTTTCCCAGCGTCCTGCAGCTCCTCCACTACTGCTTCCACTTCCGGTCCACCGAGGCCGGCTGGAAGGTCGATGCTCCCCTCGTCCTGGGACCCTGCGAACCCACCTTCGACCTCGAGTGGGACTTCGAAGCCGAGCAGTGGCGGGTCGTCGTCGACCGCCAGGAACGATGAGGGGATCCGCGCCTGCCTCGCGCTGAGACCTCCATCAGCCCGCTCCCTTCCCATCCCCGACACCGCGCAGCGGATCTAGAATCCGCCCCATGCGGATGGCCCACACCATGATCCGGGTCCGCGACCTGGACGCCTCGATCGCCTTCTACTGCGGCTTCCTCGGCCTGAAGGAGGTCCGCCGCGGCACCATCGGCGACGAGGCCACGCTGGTCTTCCTGGCCGACGAGGCGGAGAACTACCACCTCGAGCTGACCTACAACCACGACGGCCGCGACTACGAGCCGGGCACGCAGTTCGGCCACCTGGCCTTCCACGTCGACCAGCTCGAACCCGTGGTCGCCCAGGTGGAAGAGCGCGGCTGGTGGTTCCGCCGCAGCAAGCCGGAGTCCCGCTCCTCCTACATCTTCGTCCGCGACCCGGACGGCTACGACATCGAGATCATCGAGCGCATCGGAGTCTGATCATGCCCCTCAAGTACAAGCTGCTGCTGGTCGTCCTCTTGGCCTTCGTCGCGATCCAGTTCAAGACCGTCGAGCGCACCAACCCCGAGGTGATCTCGGACTTCGACGGCCCGCCCGAGATCGAGGCGATCCTGCGCCGCGCCTGCTACGACTGCCATTCGAACGAGACCAAGTGGCCGTGGTACTCGAAGATCGCGCCGCTGTCCTGGCAGATCGCCGACCACGTGCGGGTCGGCCGCAAGCACCTCAACTTCTCCGCGTGGGACGAGGAGGAGGCCTGGGACAGCTACGAGGAGATCGGCGAGGAGGTCGCCCACGGCGAGATGCCGCTCCAGGGCTACCTGCTGCTGCACCGCGAGGCCAAGCTCTCCGAGGCCGACGTGCAGGCGCTGCTGAGCTGGACCGGCTACGAAGAGGGCGACGGCGAGCAGGAGTGAGCGCCGACCCCGCTGCCGGCCGGCGCCGCCGCCCGGCCCTCGAGCTCGGCGACGGCCTGCGCTTCGATCCGCCGCTGCTGCTGGCGCCGATGGAGGGCGTCACCGACCGCAGCTTCCGGCGGCTGACCCTGGAGTCCAATCCCGGCGCGGTGGGCGCCACCTGCACCGAGTTCATCCGCGTGACCGCGCCGCCGATCCCGGCGCGGCGGCTGGCGCCCGAGTTGGACCCGCGGCCGCGACCGGCCCCGCTCGGCCTGCAGCTGATGGGCAACCGCCCCGACATGGTCGCCGCCACCGCGGTCCACGCCGCCGAGGCCGGCGCCGACTGGGTCGACCTGAACTTCGGCTGCCCGGCGCCGCGCGTCTACCAGCACTGCGCCGGCTCGGCCCTGCTCGACGACCCGGCGGCGCTCGAGACCCTGCTGCGGGCGGTGGTCGAGGCCTGCCCGCTGCCCGTCACCGCCAAGATCCGGGCCGGCGGCGATGACGACGCCCGCCTGGAAGAGATCGCGCAGCGGATCGAGCAGGCCGGCGCCCGCCTCCTGACCGTGCACGCCCGGCTGCGGGTCGAACGCTACCAGGACCCGGCCGACTGGCGCCGGATCGAGCGCGCGGTGGCCGCGGTCGGCATCCCGGTGGTCGGCAACGGCAGCGCCGACTCGGCCGCCGCCATCGAGGCCATGTTCGAGCAGACCGGCTGCGCCGGAGTCATGGTCGGCCGCGGCGCGATGGCCAACCCGTGGGTGTTCCAGGAGTGGCTCGCCGAGCGACTCGAGGGCTCCGGCGCCGAGGCGCCGCCCCCGGCGACGGCTCCTCCCCCCGCCCAGGCCACCCCGCCGGCCCCCGGCGACCCCCGCCTGCTGCCCTGGCTGCACCGCTACGCCGCCGGCATGGCCGAAGGCGGCGCCAAGCCGCTCCAGACCGCCGGACGGCTCAAGATGATGCTCCGCTGCCTGACCGCCGCCGGCCGCCTGCCGTTGGGGACGGCCCTGCCCGGACTCCTGCGCCTGAAGGACCCCGGCCAGCTGTTGGCGGAAACGGAGCGCGCCCTGGCCGGCCCGGAGCCGGCTCGGTCGGGCGAGAGCGAATCGGGCTAGTTGGTGCCGTCGGCGGCGGCGTCCGCGGCGGCCGCCTTGGCCTCGGCATCCCAGGCCTTCGAGTCGGACGGGCAGGCGCCGGCGCAGAAGGTCTCGGGGTTGCAGCAGTAGCCTTCGGGGGCGCCGCAAGAACCCTTGCAGCACAGCTTGACCGTGGTCTCGGCGCCGTCGGCCGGGCCGGCCTCGGCGGTGCAGGAGGGCATCAGCAGCGCGGTCGCGCCAAGAATGAGGGCTGCAGCGAGGGAGCGCATGGAACCAGGATAGCGCGGGCTTAGGATGAACGGCGATGAGCTCCGGCCCGCACATCGCCCTCGCCGTGACCAGCCTGAACCCGCGCCAGCGGGCCCAGGCCGCGGAAGCCTTCGTGTTCCACGCCAGCGCCTGGGCGGGCGCCACCGGCAGCACGCTCGCCGCGCCGCCCAAGCTCGAGGACGAGACCTTCAGCGCGGTCCTGAACGACTCCTCCTGCGCCTTCGATCGGCTGGTCGATCTCACCGAGCGCCTGTGGCCCTTGCCCCTGCGCGCGGCCCTGGTCTCGGTCGGCCACCACGCCGGCGACGCCGCCATGCAGCGCGCCCGCCACAAGGCCCTGGAGACCCTGGAGCAGGCCGGCAAGGAAGGCGCACGCTTCCGCGTCTCGATGGCGAGCCGCGAGGACCAGGAGTCCCGGCTGGCCGAGTCCTCGATCCTGCTGCACGCGGTGATCACCGAGGGCTGGACCTCGACCCGGCATCAGGCGGTGCGCGCCTACCGCGAGCTCGGCCGCCAGAAGGACGTGGCCGAGAAGCTCGAGGTCACCCAGCAGGCGGTCTCGCAGATGCTGCGCGGCGCGCGGCTGCGGGAGCTGCGCGAGGTCGAGAACCACCTGCGGGCCTGGTTCGCCGAGCACAGCAAGCCTGGCTTGTGGCCGCTCAAGAACCTGAGCCTGGAGAACCCGGCCACCGCCGGGGTCTGAGCCGGGCAGCGGTCGCGTTCGGGCCGGTCCAGGCGGCAGCTCCAAGTGACGCCGCGAGGGCTCAGGCCCGGGCGCCGAAGTAGGACTCGGCGTTGCGGCGAGCGACGCGCCAGCAGGCCCAGATCAGGAGATCGGCGACCAGCCACCAGGCGCCGCCGAAGATCAGCAGGCCTTCGGTGGCGCTGCCGCCGGTTTCGATCCAGCCTTCGAGCCAGTTCATGCCGAAGCGCCACAAGCCATAGCCGGCGCCGAGCAGGACCAGCAGCACCGGGTAGATGACCAGCAGGCCGAGGCCGGTGCGCAGGCGCGGGCCGAGCTCGCCCTCCTCGGCCGGGCGCATCAGGAAGGGCGAGCAGCCGAAGGCGATCATCGGCGCGGCGAGGGCGCCGAGGCTCGGCGGCGCGAAGGCCAGGAACAGGAGGAAGGCCGCCCCGGGCAGCTCTTGGGAAGCGCCCACGACCAGCACCGCCACGAGATAGGGCGTCAGCATCAGGCCGGCGGTGAGGGCCTTGGCCAGCAGGTAGGCGCGGCGGTCGGCCGGCGAGGCGGCGATCAGCGGCCATTGCTTGGACTCGCCCTGGAACACCGACAGCGAGAAGGAGGGCAGCACGAACAGCGCCAGCTTGACCATCAGGCCGAGCAGCGCGCCGCCGGCGCCGAGGCCGTCGAACCAAGGATCGCCGATCGGCGCCGGCAGCTCCAGCCGCAGGAAGCCGCCGCGGTGCTGCTGCATCGCCATCCAGCCCAGCAGGCCGGCCGACAGGCACATGCCGACCAGGCGCGCCGGCTGCTGGGCCAGCGCCAGCCACTCCTTGCGCAGCAGCGCCGGCAGCAGGCCGGCCGGCCAGCGACGGCGCGAGCCGCGCGCGCGGGCTGCGCGGGA
>CAZXTO010000080.1:0-12342 GCA_964643675.1 uncultured Planctomycetales bacterium | reverse complement strand
GGTGGGGGCTAGTCTCGCCCCTCTCCAGCCGGCACGATCCGCAAGACGCGTCGCTCTCCGGTCGAGAGTTCGAGGTGGAGCACCAGGCGCCGGCCATCAGGGAACCAGTGCACCAGCTCACGGGGGCCAGCGGCGAAGCCGTCATAGGTCTCGACCTGGTTGCCGTGCTCGACGCGGACCGAGGCCTCGGGCAGGAGTTCGAGGCGCACCGGGGCGGTGATGTCCGCTGGCGGAGACACGCCCTCGGCCCAGCGCGGCAGGTAACCCTCGGCGGTCGCCCAGACCTCGCCGCGGACAGAGGCGGCTACCGCGAAATGACGAGCCGGCGGGTGTTGGTCCCCGCCCTCGTCCAGGGGCCTGGCGAAGGGCTCCAGGTCGAGGCGGGCCTCCGGCAGCGGCCGGCCCAGCTCGTCGACCACTTCGAACATCAGCGTGGCGGTCGGGGCCTTCCCGTCCTGCCAAACGTCGTCGGCTGATCGAGCGATCCGGTGCGCGGGAAGGGTCAGATCCAGTTCGGCCTGCTCCCCGGGAGCCAGCGGGGGGAGCATCGCCCGCAGCGCGCCGCCGTCGTCATAGAGGGCGGTGATCGGCCGGCCGGACGGCACGCGGACCTCCATCGACTCCACCTGGTCTTCGCGGCTACCCTCCAGGCTGATCGAGTCGTCGCCCGCCTGGACGTGGAGCGTGCCCCAGCTACGCACCAGGATTCGGACCAGCGCCTCCCGGCGGGGGCGGAAGGAGACCTCAGCGGTCTGGCCCGCGACGACCTCGACTGCCAGGCTCTGCTCCTCCCAGCCGGAGAAGGCCGCGCCGGCGGTCACCGTCACCGCGCCGACCGGGAAGCGGTGCGGACCAGGGCCCTCGGCGATCCAACCGTCCTCGTGGATCACCTGGAGCGGGAAGCGTTCCAGCTCGGCGGGCGGTACCCCCTCCAGGAGGATCAGGAGCTTCCCGGCGGCGAGGCCGGCATCGATTGCCTCCGCGACCTCCTCGCCATCCTGACGCAGAGGCATCGGCTCGTCGGCGAAGACGAGCGGCACTCGGCCTCCGGCGAAGTAGCGCTCCGCGCTGACGGAGTCGGCGTGGAACCAGGACAACCAGCGGTCGTCGAAGGTGGTCGGCAGCAGGGCGACGCCGTCCTCGTCGGTCCAGACGTCGGTCCACTCCGGCGAGCCGATCAGGACCAGGCGCTGCTGTCGCAGCGGCTTCCCCTCGCGATCGAGGGCGCGGATCATCACCGGTTCCCGCTTCGGCACGAAGAGCCGCGCCTCGCCCTCCACCCAAGGCACGGTCAAGGCGTCCTTGCGGTAGATGGAGGCCAGCGATCCGAAGCCTGGTGCCAGGAGCTTCAGGTCCCCCGGGCTCTCCTGGTCGTGCCAGCCCGGGATGTCCGGGACCTCGATACGGCCGTCGGCCCCGCTCCAGACCTCGAAGGCCGGCGGGTCGTGGCTGCAGCTCTGGTGGATCTCGAGCCGGGCGCCGGAGACCGGCTCCAGGTCGAGGTCGAGCACCTGGATACGCTCCGCTTCCCCGAGCGGGAGGAGCAGGAAGTCGTGGTCCCAGGCCCGGACCGCCGAGTCGGACCAGGTGGAGCTGCGGTAGCCCGGCGCGCGGACCGTCACCTTGTGCGCCGCGCGGCCGCCGGCCTTGATCCTCAGCCGGAACCGGCCGTCGGCAGCGGTCGTGACAGCGCCGAGAGAGGTCCCGGTGCTCGGGTAGGACTCCAGCCAGGCCTCCAGGCGGGCTCCCGCGATCGGCCGGTAATCCGTCGCGTCGAGCAGCCGGCCGCGGGCCCAGGAGTCCTCGTGAGACGAGAGGATGGGGAGGAGCTCAGAGCTCTCCCCGGGCAGAAGGCCTTCGACTTCGATTCCTTGGAGACAGGTGAGGAGGAGGAGGGGGAGCAGCACGACGCGACGGGGACCGAGAGCGGTTGCGCCAGCCTAGCCCAGGAGATCACCGCGGTCTCCGGAATCGGCTTCGCCCCGCTACGGTCGGCTTCCCCGCTAAGCTGGAGGTCGCGCCATGATCCGCCTGACGTTCCCTCACCTGACACTCCTCCTCATGCTCGCCGCTGCAGCTCCCTTGCTGGCGGGGATCCAGCATCAGGCGGGAGGGCTGCCGCAGGTGGAGCAGGACCCGGCCCAAGACGAGCAGCCCGCCGACGACCGCCCGGAGGTCAAGGAGCTGCTCGAGCGCTTCCAGGACCACATCGGCGAGCGCGGGCGCGACGACGACCTGGCGGTGAAGTGCATCTTCCAGCTGCGCGCGGAGTTCAAGCTCTCCGGTCCGCGCGACCGCAAGGACATCGCCAAGGCGCTCTACCGGGCGATGAAGGTCAAGCGCAAGATCTCGCGCCAGGGAATCCGCCAGCAGGACCTCTACTTCGCCGCCGCCGAGGCCCTCGGCCAGATGGCGCCGGAGAGCGTACGCGACCTGATCCGGCTGGTCGGCGACCGCAACCACCGCGACGACTACGAAGTCCAGGTGCGGATCCTGGCCGCGCTCGGACGGACCCAGGACGAGCGCGCGGTGAAGCCGCTGCTCGACGTGCTCGGCGAGTATCAGGCCCGGCTGCAGGCCGGCGCCGCCGGCGCGCTCGGCAACTTCACCAACCTGGACCAGAAGGAGCGCAAGGAGATCTTCCAGGACCTGCTGCAGATGCTGTGCGAGGCCCGCTCCGATGTGCAGTCCGAGCCCGGCAGCTCGACCGCGCAGGACCGCTGGAGCCGGATCGCCAGTCCAGCCCAGAGCAGCATGCGCAAGCTCTCGGGCGCCGACCTGCGCGGACCGGAGGAGTGGCGTCGCTGGTGGAACAAGAACAAGCGCCGGGATTGGGGCGACGGCGCCGCCGAGCGCTGAGCGGGCCGGAGGGGGGCAAAAGGAGAGGAGGGGGCAGCCGAAGCTGCCCCCTCCTTCGTTCGCGGTCGAAGGACCGCGCTCAGCCGGCCGGCTGCGCGAACAGCGCCTCCGGTCCGCGGGCCTTCTGCAGCCGCTGCTCCCGCTCGGCGGTGAAGCGCTTGATCCCGGCCAACAGGCTGTCCGGATCCAGGCGCGCCTCGGCGGTGATCTCGTCGCCCGAGCCGCCGGTGCGCCAGCGGTCGTCCCAGTCCGAGCCCATGGCGTAGTCGAGCGAGGTCTGGTGCGCGACCCACGGCCCCATCAGCGCCCGCGCGCCGTTGGTGATCACGGTCGAGTCGAACCAGTCGGCCTCGTCGGCGATGCGCTCCTGGTACTCCTTCGGCTGCTTGACGAACAGCTCGTGGCTGACCGTCGACACCAGCTTCACGTTCGGCCCGTCGCCGTCGAAGGCGCCCTCCTGCAGCAGCTGGATCACCGAGGCGGTCGACGAGGTGCCGCGCAGGAAGATGCAGCCCTCCTTCGGCCGCGACGGGTCGTAGTCGCGGACCAGGTAGGCGCCCTTGGCCGCGTTCATCGCCGGGTCCATGCCCAGGGCCTCGCGGTCCGGGATCGGCACCCCGGGGCGGGTCAGGTGCAGGGCGACGATCGGCACGTCCTGACCGAGCGCGGCCAGCAGGCAGGGGCCGACGTCGTTCGGCTCCCACGGGTGCAGGTCGATGACCTGGCCCTTCGGGAACAGCTGGGTGACGCCGGTGGCGAAGATGCCGAAGTGGGTGCGGGAGTCCTCGGCGGTCTCGGGGCCGGAGTGGCCGGCGACCCAGATCACCTTGCCGGTCTTCAGCGGGCAGTCCTGCACCAGCTGGCTGTAGAGCCGGAACATGCCGTACTTCAGGTAGCTGAAGCTGCCGTAGGTGCTGCAGGCGCCCCAGTAGCCGGCGAACTCCTCTTCCGGGCGCTCGCTGAGGTTGGTGCTGGCCAGGCCGCACAGGATGCCGGCGTTGGCGAACTCGGTGATGCCGGTGGGCAGCAGCGAGCCGCTCAAGTTGCCGTCGCGGTCGAACCAGCCGAAGCCCTCGCCGCCGTCGTGGCCGGCGGCGAAGCCGGCGATGTTGGTCGACTCGGCCAGGTCGGCGCTGGCGGCGATGACGATCGGGCGGCCGTACTTGCGCCGGCCGACGTCGTTCAGGTAAGCGGCGACCTTGGCGAAGCCGGCCCGGTTGGGCTGGTTCTCGCCGGCGGCGAAGAAGACGTTCTCCGGCAGCTTGGCCGGGTCGGTCAGCTCCGGATCGGTCGACGGGTCCTTGCCGCTGACCACGGTGGCGTTCGGCATCGAGGTCGGCACCGAGTTGCCGAGCTCGACCAGGCGATCGGCCAGCCAGGCGCAGTAGTCCTCGTCGTCCAGCAGCGACAGCGCCGCCTGGATGTTCTTGGCGGTCTGCTCGCGGAAGGCCTCGGCCGTCTCCGGCTTGCCCTCGCCGTAACCCTCGAACTCGACGCCGTACTTGTCGGCGAAGGGCTTCTTGGTCAGCCAGAAGTTCTCCGAGTTGGGCTTGTGGGCGGCGCCGTGCGACTTGTTGCCGGTGACGATGTAACCGCGGCCCTTCTCGGTCTTGAACCAGGTGCAGTGCGGGCGGTCGCCCTCGCCGTCCTGCGCCGACAGGCCGGCGCAGAGCTGGCCGAAGTCGGCGCCGTCCTCGGCGCCCACGGTCTGGAAGCCGTAGCTGTCGAACCACTCCTGCGGCGTGCCGTACATCACGTCCGAGAAGGCGCGCGGGTCGATGCCGAAGTCGTTCCAGTCGAGCAGGTAGTGCAGGTTGCCGAGCCCGAGCCCGTAGCTGGTGTGCTTGACCTCGTGGTGGATGCCGGCGGTGTGGCCGCCCTCGCCCTCGAGGGCGAAGACCCGCACCTCGTCGGCGCCGGCCGCCTTCAGGGCCAGGGCGATGCCGGCCGCCGGCGCCGCGCCGTGGCCGCTGGGCCCGGTGTTGGCCTTGAAGAAGAGCGTCTTGCCCTCCATCTCGGCGTGGCCGCTGAGGCCGCCGTTGCGTCGCAGCTCGAGCAGGTCCTCCCACACGAGGGTGCGCTCGAGGCCGCCGGTCACGGCGTACTTGGCGTCGCCGGTCTTGGCGTGCATGCGCCGCAGGGCCTCGTTGTAGACCGCCAGCATGCCGTAGATCAGCGGCGTGCAGTGGCCGGCGATCAGCACGAAGCGGTCGGCCCAGGCCTTCTCGGGGTTGCGGATGTCCCAGCGCATGGCGCCCGAGAGCGTCAGCGCCACCATCATCGGCACCTTCGAGCGGGACCCTCCGGGGTGGCCGCTCTGGCGGTGGTTGAGCATCAGATCGATCATCTGATCGATCATGTCCGCGGTCTGCTGCCAGTACCCGAAGTGGGCCGACAGCTCCTGGGGGGCGATCGAGGTGCGGGTCATGGATGGTCTCAGGGCTTCACCGGCGGGATGCCGACGCCGTAGCGCTCGAAGCCGTGCTTTTGCATGGTCTTGGCCGAGTAGACGTTGCGGCCGTCGAAGATGATCCGGCGCTTGAGCAGGCCGCCCATGCGCTCGAAGTCGGGGCGGCGGAACTCGCTCCATTCGGTGCACAGCACCAGGGCGTCGGCGCCCTCGAGGGCGGCGTAGGGGCCGTCGCAGTACTCGATGCTGTCGCCGAACACGACGTGGGCGGTCTCGTGCGCCTCGGGGTCGAAGGCGCGGATCTTGGCGCCGCGCTCGGTCAGGCCGCGGATCACCGAGATCGCGGCGGCCTCGCGCATGTCGTCGGTGTTGGGCTTGAAGGCCAGGCCCCAGATGGCGAAGGTCATGCCGGACAGATCCTCGCCGTAGACGGCGACCACCTTCTCGACCATCAGCTTCTTCTGGTTCTCGTTGACCTCCTCGACCGACTCGAGGATGCGGAACACGTAGCCGTGCTCGCGGGCGGTGGCGCCGATGGCCTTGACGTCCTTCGGGAAGCAGGAGCCGCCGTAGCCGATGCCCGGGTAGAGGAAGGGCGAGCCGATGCGCGAGTCGGTGCCGATGCCCTTGCGCACCATGTCGACGTCGGCGCCGGCGCGGTCGCAGATCTGCGAGATCTCGTTCATGAAGGAGATCCGGGTCGCCAGCATGGCGTTGGCCGCGTACTTGGTGAGCTCGGCGCTGACCGGGTCCATGTGGATGATCGGCTTGCCGCTGCGCACGAACGGGCCGTAGAGCTCGTCCATGATCTCGAAGGCCTCCTCGCTGCGGGCGCCGATGACCACCCGGTCCGGCTTCATGAAGTCGTCGATGGCGGCGCCTTCCTTGAGGAACTCGGGGTTCGAGACCACCTGCATGTCGTGCTCGGTCTCGGCCTGGGCCGCGGTCTTGACCTTGGCCTCGGTGCCGACCGGCACGGTCGACTTGTCGACGATCACCTTGGGGCCGTTGGCGGCCTGGCCGATGGCCTTGGCCACCGCCAGCACCGCGCTCAGGTCGGCCGAGCCGTCCTCGGCCGGCGGCGTGCCGACGGCGATGAAGACCACCCGCGACTTCTCGACCGCGTCCTGCAGGCTGGTGGTGAAACCGAGGCGCCCGTCCTTGTAGTTGTGCTTGACCATCTCGGACAAGCCCGGCTCGTAGATCGGGATGATGCCTTCCTTCAGGCGGTTGATCTTGTCCTCGTCGATATCCACGCAGAGGACGTCGTTGCCCATTTCGGCGAAGCAGGTGCCCGCCACCAGGCCAACGTATCCGGTTCCAACGACAGCGATCTTCATGTTGCGTACGGGAGGGGAGTCCAGGGGGCCGCGCGGGCTGCGCGGACGATCGCCGGGTTTGCTTAAGCCCGGCGGCGGAGGGAACCAGACCAGTCCTGGAAAGGAGGCCCGAGGGGGGTGTTTCGGGCTCTTTCTAAAGGCGGTGGACCGGGTCCGGGGATCCGGACATGCTAGCAGCGCGATCCTCGGCCCGGGTGAGGGCCAGCGCCGCCCCGATCGCCATCGCCGCCGGCCCGACCAGGTGCAACAGCAGCCGCTCCGGGATGCCGGTGGCGCGCAGCGAGGGCAGGTACCAGGGGGTGATCAAGAGGATCAGCGCGTAGGCCGCGGCCACCCCGAGCACGACCAGGGACAGCCAGCGCCGGTCCTCGTCCCCGGGCCGCAGCCGGAGCGGCAGCGCCAGCAGGAACAAGGGCCACAGCAGGCCCCAGGAGACCAGGTCGAGGGCCTCGGTGCCGAAGTACCGCGCGACCACCGCCGCCCGCGAGCGGCCGGCGACGGCGGCGCTCTCCTCGTGGGCCCGGTGGCCGAAGACCTGGCGCTCGGCCTGCTCGGGCTGGAAGGCGGCGCCGATGCGCTCCAGGTTCAGGTGCTCGGCGTAATTCTCGTCGATCGAGGGCAGGGTGGCCCGGTGGGCCAGCCACGGGCCGGCCAGGACCACGGCCAGGCCGATGGTGAGGACCGCCGGCCGCCAGCGGCGGGCGCCCGGCAGCGCCAGGGACAGGCCCTGGGCGAGGGCGAAGACGGCCAGGACCGCGACGCCCTCGTTCTTCATCAGCACGCCTCCGGCCAGGCACAGCCCCGCCAGGGCGGCCAGGCAGGAACGAGCTCGCTCGGCCCGGCGGGCGCGCAGGAACAGCGCGCAGGCGGCGGCGGTGGTGGCCGCCAGCGGCAGGTCGCCGCGGCCGCCGAGCATGGTGTCGGCGCCGAGGCCGGCGTCGACCAGGTTGAAGGGCCAGTCGCCGAAGAAGTCCCGGACCACCAGCATCGGGGTGCAGGCCGCGATCAGGGAGCCGGCGAGGGCCGCGCGCGGGCCGAAGGGGCGCAAGCCGAGCGCGACCAGCCCGGGGATGCAGGCGCTCCAGAAGGCCAGCGGCAGCTGCACCCAGCGATCACTCCAGCCGAAGCCGGCGTGGGCGGAGTAGGCCTCGAGGAAGGGGATCCCGAGCGGATAGTTCGGGTGGGTCATGATGCGGCCGAAGTCGCCCGTGACCGCGGTGAAGGCCGGCCCCGCCAGATCCCCCGAGAAGTACAAGGCCTTTCCCTTGAGCGCGAAGTGCAGGATCGGGTCGAACTCGTTGAGCGGGAAGACCAGGCAGCCGACCACCGAACCCAGGGCGAGGGTCCCGAGCAGGAGGTGGGAGGGGAATCCACCCGGGGCGCGCTCGAGGCTGTCCGCGGCCGCCCGGTCGCGCAGCAGCCGCCAGCCGCCGAGGCCCAAGGCCAGCCCCAGCAGGCTCCAGGCCAGCGGCGCCGTGAACGGCAGGCCGAGCCAGCCGAGCGCCATCGCCGTCAACACCAGGGCGCTGCTGCCGCAGAGGTAGGCCAGGCAGGCCTCCTCCCAGCGACTCCGGGGCAGCGCGCCGCGCGAGGGCAGCAGCGCCCGGCCGCCGAGCAGTGCGGCGAGCACGACCAGCAGGCCGCCGAGCCAGCTCATCCCGCCAGCGCCTCCTCGGCCGAGAGGATGCGCCAGTTGCGCAGCCGGAACTGGTCGTCGTGGCGGAAGCGGATCACCCAGCGCGCGCCGGTCGCTTCGAGCCCGCGCCGCAACAGCTCGGCGTCGTCCCCGCGCCGGTCGAGCCGCGCCACCCAGTCCTGGTAGCGCTCGGCGGTGCCACAGGCATCCTCGGGGTAGGGCAGGTACAGGGGGCGCGGCGCCAAGGCGTAGTTCAGGTGGAGGTACCAGCGGGAGCGTGGGTGGACGGTATCGAGACCTCCGGACGGGAACAACAGCAGCGCTTCTCCGGCCGGCACCCGTCGCTCCAGGCGCCGCAGGAAGCGGCGGAACTCCAGGTCGGCCCACGGCGGGACGCGGTTGAAGTAGAGCGGGTGCAGGACCAGGCCGGTCCGCTGGAACACCCCCGGCTCGACCGCTCCGACCAGGTCGGCCAGCAGCCGCCCCTCCATGACGGCGCGGGCCTGGCGCAGCGCCTCGTCGGTCGGGGGCTCCGGGTGGGCGAGCACCAGGACCTCGGCGCCGGCGCTGGCGCTGGCCAGGTCCGCGCCGGGCGGCGCCAATTGGACTCCGGCCCGGCGGAGCAGATTCCCGACCTCCGCCGCGAAGGCGCTCCCGCCGTCGCCGGCGTCGCCGCTCCAGAGCACCGCGCGTCGGCCCGCCGGGTCGAGTCCGCGGGCCTTCCACAAGCCGAGCACTGCCTTCGCCGCCGCTTCCGTGGGGTAGGGAAGCGGGGTGTAGGCGGACTCCCTGGCTTCGAAGCGGGCGGAGATTCCCTGGCTGAGGGCCGCCGCGAGGAAGAGCAGGGGGAGGACCGCCGCCGCCAGGTGAGGGCGGTGGAGCTGCCGGAGGAGCGAGGACAAAGGGAGGGGATCGCGGGGGCTCCCTCATGACGGGACGAGCCCACTCCTTTGTTCCAACGAATGCGCAAAAGCCGGGGCTCGGCTCAGCCGGTGGCCTCGGCCAGGCTCAGCAGCTCCCAATCGGCGGCGTGGAACTTCTCGGCGTGGTGGAAGCGGATCACCCAGGTGGCGCCGGTCTCCTGGAGACCGCGCAGCATCAGGTCGCGACCGCCAGGATCGCGGCGGTTGAGGTGCTCCACCCAGCCCTGGAACTGCTCGGCGGTGCCGGCGGCGCGGTCGGCGAAGGGCAGGTAGAGCGGCCGCGGCGCCAGGAAGTAGTTCAGGTGCAGGAACCAGCGCGAGCGCGGGTTGTCGGTCTCGAGCGGGCCGTCCGGCACCAGCAGGATGCCCTCCCCGGCCGGGACCCGCTCGGCCACCTCGCCGACGAAGCGGCGGAAGCCAAGGTCGACCCAGGGCGGCGCCTTCACGAAGTAGAGCGGCGCCAGGATGAAGCCGGTGGTCTTGAAGATCCCGGGTTCGATCACGCCGACGCAATCGACCAGGAAGCGACCGCTCATCCGGCTCTGGGCCTGCTTCAGGTCGACCTCGAGCAGATCGGGGCGACCGCTCGCCAGCACCACCTCGGTGGCGCCGCGGCAGGCCTCGAGCGGGTCCTGGTGGAAGCTGATCCGTCCCTCTGGAAACAGCGCCGCCAGGTCCCCAGCGGGGTCGGCCTCGGCGACGCGGAGGGTCGCGCCGAAGCGCAGCAGCTCGCGCGCCAGCCGGAGCGGGAAGCCGTCGTCCTCCGGCAGGGCGCCGAGCTCGTCGCGCAGGCCCCAGAAGGCCACCACCCGGCTCGCGGGCGGCTGCTGGCGCGACTTCCAGCCTTGGCGGATCTCCTCCGCCGCCAGCTCCGCCTCGATCCGGATCGGCGAATAGGAGGTCTCGCGGGCTTCGAACCCCTGCGAGGCACCCTGCACCAGCACCGCGCCGAGGAAGACCAGCGGGATCAGCGCGGCGAGCAGGTGGGCGCGTTGCAGCAGGCGGAGGAAGGGAGCCACGGTGCGCCGTGCAGCTTATTCCTCTTCGTCCCCGGTGTAGCCGAGTTCGTTGAGGGTGTTGTCGAGCTCCTCGAGGAACTGGGGGTCCTGCGCGATCTGCCGGATCTCGATGGTGGGGCGCTTGCTCTGCACCACCCGATCCAATCCCGCGCGGGCGGCCTCGGCGGCCGGCGCCTCGCTCCAGCCCTGCAGCGCGGTCGGGCCCATCTCCTGCGGATCCCGGCCGAGGTCGTAGAGGTGGCGGTACACCCGGTCCTGGGGAGTGAACTGGTACATCAGCTTGTCATCCCCCTGGCGCCAGCCGTGCAGGTAGATGCCCTGGCCGGGGTGGTTGAGCTGCATCAGCACCTCCCGGTCGGCGTCGGCGCCCTCCCACATCGGCTTCATGCTGCGGCCGGTGCGGTCGCTCCAGGCCTCGAGGCCAGCCAAGTCGAGCAGGGTCGGCACCAGGTCATAGGTGGCGGCGGTCCCCGCCAGCCGGGTCCCGGCCGGCGCCAGGCCCGGCGCGCGCAGCACCATCGGCACGTGCACGACCTCCTCGTAGAGGGTCTTGTGGTGGCCGATCAGCTCGTGCTCGTAGAACTCGTCGCCGTGGTCGCTGACGATCGCCAGGATCACGTCCTCGCCGCGGCCCCACTCCTCGAGCTGCGCGAACAGCCGCGCGATGTGGTCGTCGGTGTAGCGGATCTCGGCGTCGTAGAGCGCCTTGGCGTGATCGATCTCCTCGGGGCTGTACTCGCGGCCGGCCTTCCAGTTCTTGTAGAAGTCGACCCCGTCCATGCCTTCCCAGCCGGGGTGGAAGCGCTCGGCGTAGGCGGCCGGCGGCTGGTAGTCGTAGTGCGGGTCCCACAGGTGCAGGAACAGGAAGAAGGGCTGCTGGTAGCGATCGCCCTTCTCCAGCCAGGCCAGGGCGTGGTCGATCACCTGCACCGCGGTCTCGGAGTCGCTGTCGGCGCTGGTGTGCACGCCCTCCATCGCGCCCTGCTGGGTCGAGGTGATGGCGTCGGTGGTGTCGAGGCTGTTCAGGTAGCTGGCCGCGCCGACGTAGTGGTCGAAGCCCTCGCCGAAGCCCCAGATCGGGTGCAGGTAGGGCGCCGAGAAGAAGCCGGCGGTCAGGTAGCCGGCGTTCTGGAACTTGCCGGCCACGTGCTGGGTGTTCAGCGGCACCCGCTTCTTCTGGATGTTCACCGCGTGCTGCTGGGGCGCCATGGCGGTGAACAGCGAGAGGTGGCTGGGCAGCGTCCAGGAGGTGGGAGCGGAGGCGTTCTCCCACAGCACCCCCTCCTCGGCCACGCGGCTCATGAAGGGCGTGGTGGCTTCCTCGGGCGCGAACTGCGGCACCCGGCCATAAGGGGTGCAGTGGTCGGCGCGCAGGCTGTCGATCGAGATCAGGATCACCGGACGGCCGTTGCCGGCGGTCAGCTCGCGCTGGATGACCGGGTCCTGGTCGGCGCCGCCGGGGGCGGCGGGCGCATCCGGCTCGCTGCAGGAAAACAGAGCCGGCAGGCAAAAGCCTGCCGCGAGGAGTCGGCCAAGTCCGGACATGGTGACGAATTCTACCCGGCTTCCCGGGGGCCGTCGCGGCGCGAATACCGCGCCCGCCAGCAGCGCCGCCGGCCCGGCCAGGTGGATCAGCAGCCGCGCCGGGATGCCCTTCTTGTGCAGGGAGGGCAGGAACCAGGGCGTGACCAGCAGGATCAGGGCGTACAGCGCGACGCCGCCGACCAGCAGCAGCGCCAGCCAGCGGTGCTCGGGGCGGCGGGCGGCGCGCAGCAGGCCGAGGGCGGCCAAGGGCCACAGCAGCCCCCAGCTCAGCAGGTCGAGGAATTCGGCGCCGAAGTAGCGCCCGATGCGGGCCGGGCGCCAGCGCGAAGCCTCGGTCCAATCGGCGCGGTAGTTCTCCGGCCGGATCGGCGAGCGTTCGGCGGTCTCGTCCTCGGCCAGGAAGTGGCCGATGCGTTCGAGCGAGACCTGCTCGCCGTAGTTCTCGTCGATCGCGGGCAGCGCGCTGCGGTGCGCCAGCCAGGGTGCCAGAGCGAGCGCCGCGACGAACAGCGCGGCGAGGCCGGCGCGCCCGCGGCGTCGGCCTCCCGAGGTGCTCCGGGCGGGGGAGGCGCGCCGTTCGAGCAGCGCGCCGAGCGCCTGGGCGATCGCC
>CAZXTO010000079.1:0-12401 GCA_964643675.1 uncultured Planctomycetales bacterium | reverse complement strand
CCGCCCCGAGGGGGGCGCCGAGGCAGCGGCGGGCGGCGGCCAGCACCGGCCGCAGCCGGGGGTGGGGGGGGCGGCTGGACATCCCGACCGATGGTAGCCGAGGTCGCGGGGCCGGATTTTGGCCACGGAGCCGGCGACGGCATCGTTAGTGAGGGGCCTACCCCCCGCAGCCAACCGAAGGAAGGACCTGATGCTCCCGATTCTCATGACCCTCTTCCTGGGCCTGGCCCAGGACCCGGCCGCGGTGCAGGCGGCCTCCCAGATCGACCGCGTCACGGTCTACGCCGGCCAGGCGCTGGTCGAGCGCCGCTTCGTGGTCGAGGCGAACGAGCCCGGCCCGATCACGGTGGTGGTGGGGCCGTTGCCGCTGAGCGCCGAGCCCTCCTCCTTCCAGGCCAAGCTCGACGCCGGCTCGGCGGTGGTGCAGGGCCTGCAGATGCAGCGCCGCAGCGGCCAGCTCGGCGGCACCGAACGCGACCGGCTGAAGGCCGAGCTCGACGCGCTGGGCGCGGCCCTGCGGGCGCTCGACAGCGAGAAGGCGGCGATCGAGGCCGGGCAGAAGCTGATCCAGGCCTCGACCTCGGCGGTCGAGAAGGGGGAGCAGCTCGACCCCTTCGTGCTCGATCAGCTGCTCGACTTCGTGTCGCGCAAGAGCAGCGAGCTCGACCAGCGGGAGATCGCGCGCGAGCAGGAGGACCGGCGGATCCGCCAGCAGATCGCCGACCTCCAGCAGCGCCTCGGCGGCGCCGGCTCGGCCGCCCGCCCCTACCTCGAGGCGCGGGTCAACCTGTTCTGCCAGCGCGCCGGCCGCGCCCAGCTGCGGCTGCAGTACCTGGTCAGCGGCGCCAGCTGGCGGCCGATCTACGAGGTCCGGCTGGACCCGGGCCTGGTGCGGGTGGACGTCGGCCTGACCGGGGAGATCCGGCAGTCGACCGAGGAGGACTGGGAGGACGCGCAGCTGCTGCTCAGCACCGCCCGGCCGCACGTCGGCCTGGATCCGCCGGCGCTGCCGCGCCGCTGGGTCACGGTGGGGCGGCACGAGCAGGGCCGCATGCGCCGCGGCCTGGCCTTCTCCGGCAACGAGGACTACGCCATGGCGCCGGCCGCCGGCGCGGTGATGGAGGCCGAGGAGGCCTTCGACGACGAGGCGTGGATGGAGGCGCCGAGCGTCTCGGTGCAGGACTTCGGCCTCAGCCAGCAGTACCAGCTGCCCGAGCGGGTCTCGGTGCCGGCGGACGACGAACCGAAGACCTTCCCGCTGGTCTCGGTCCCGCTCGACGTGCACCCCGAGCGCTACCTCGTGCCCTCCTTGTCGCTCGACGCCTATCTGCGCGCCGAGGTCACCAGCGCCGCCGACTCGCCGCTGCTGGCCGGCGAGGCGCGGATCTTCCTCGGCCCGGACTTCCTCGGCAAGGCCAGCTTCCCGGTGCTGCGGCCGGGCGACTCCACCTGGCTCAACCTCGGCCTGGACCCGAACCTGGTGGTCGAGCACGAGCAGGTGCGCGACGAGCGCGAGGAGCCCGGGGTGTTCTCGGACACGGTCGAGCTCGACCGGCGCTGGAAGACGGTGGTCAAGCTGAGCGCCTCGGCGCCCGATCCGATCTCGATCCTGATCGAGGAGGCGCTGCCGATCTCGAACGACGAGCGGGTCGTGATCACTCCGGCCGGCATCTCCCCTGAGGCTCTGGACTCCGAGGAGGACCTGTTGGACCGCGAGGAGAAGGGCGTGTGGCGCTGGCGGGTCAAGCTGCGCCCGGGTGAGGAGGCCGAGCTGCGTTGGGGTTACACCGCCGCCTTCGACGAGGACCTGAGTCCCTACTTCAGCGAGGATTGATCAGCGCCGCGGCGGGACCACGGGCTGCACCCAGGCGGTCTCGTGGTCCCCTTCGGCGTAGGGGTTCGGGTGCGGCCGCGAGCTGGTGACGACGGCTCGCACCGAGAGCTCGTCGCCGGCGAAGGAGTAGCGGGCCGGATTGGCGGTGGTCTCGGCCAGGACCGCGCCGACCTCGAGGCGTCCGTCCGGGTGGCGGCGGCTGCCGAGGAAGCGGGTGGTGTAGCGGAGCTCGGGCTCCGCTTCGATCGCGACCGAGAGGCCCGCGTCGTCGGCGCGGATGTCCGACAGGCTGACGCCGCTCGAGGCGTAGAACTCGCCGGCCTTCATGGCCTGGACGATGGCCTCGGGGGTGAGCTCGGTCGCGCGCACCATCAGCCAGCCGCGGCCGGGCACGCTGGTGCCGTTGGCGTGGTACTCGTGGGCGTCGTCGGTGGCGAGGCCGTAGAGCGGCGGCAGGCCGAGCTCGGCCTGGCGGATGGCGTTGGCCTGGTCCCACATCGATTCGGTCGAAGGGTGGCTGGCGTCGCCGTGGTTGCGCACGCCGCGGTGGCCGTTGTAGACCTCGAAGAAGCGCTCACCGCGGATCCCGGCGAGGTCGGCGACGGTGAAGGCCCAGCCGAAGTTGGGGTGGTTGATGTGGCCGAGCACGGTGCGGCCGTGCTCGCGGCCGTGGGCGGCGATGGCGTCGAGGTCGGCCTGGGCAGCCTCGGCGACCGTCCGGCCGCCCTGCGGCTTCACCAGCCCGGCCAGGTTGATGCCGTTCAGGTGCACCGGCTTGCCCTCGGCCTCGTCGGTGACCTCCTCGCCGGGGATGAAGAGGAACTCCCCGGGCCGCTCGAAGCGCTGGCGCAGCTCCTCCAGGGTCTTCAGCCGCATCTCGGTTCCGCCGTCCCGGTGGCGCAGCTCGACGCTGCCCTTGCCGAAGCGTTCGTGCAGCGCGTCCACCCGCGCCTGCGTCAGCCGCGTGCCCTCCTTCACCGGGAACCACTTGGCGTGGTCGAGGAAGACGTTGTGGTCCGACAGCACCAGGAAGTCGTAGCCGTTCGAGGCGTACCAGTCCGCCACCAGCTCCGGCGCGCCGTCGCCGTCGCTCCAAAGCGTGTGGGTGTGGGTGTTGCCCTTCCACCAGCGGGCCTCGGCCGGGGCGTCGCGGTAGGGACCGGCGGCCTCCGTGGCACAGGAGCTGAGGGCGACGGAGAGCAGACCGGCGCCGAAGGCGGCGGCGGCGAGGAGGGAGGTCCAGGTGGCAGCTTTGGTCATCGTCCGAGCGGGTCGAGGGGCAAGCCGTGGAGCACGCGCTCGATCAGTTCGACCTTGCCGGCGCCGTCTAGCGGCGGCCCGATCAGGAAGCGGAAATGGTAGGTGCCGGGGCCGATCAGGTAGGGAGCGTGCGGCCGGGCGCCCCAGGAATTGTCGCCGCCGACCCCCATGTGACGGTGGTCCAAATGGACCTCGATGCGGTCGGAGTCCGGCAGTTCGTGCAGGTGGCGGGCGGCCTCGATCTCCTCGGTGGTCCAGGGCAGGGCATTGAACTCCATGGTCGGGCCGAGGGAGACGATCTGGAGGCCGAGGTCGTCCTCATCGAGCAGGGCCAGCCAGCGCACGTCGGTGCGGTGGCCGCTCTCCTGCGGGCGGAGATAAGCGTGATTCAGGGGCTGGACGCCTGGCCGGGCTTGGTCCTCCTGGGCGACCCTGCGATCGACATAACCGAGGAAGCTGCCGCTCTTGCGGTCAGCGTAGCTCTCCTGGTGACGGCCGAAATACGGCGTCCGGGAGTGCTCTCGGTCGATCAGGAACCGGAGACCGATGCGCGGGACCGGTGGAGTGTCCTCCGGGATCTCCACGGTCACGTCCAACAACAGGTCCAACTCGCCGATCAGGCTGGCCTCTACCGCCCAGGAGGCCTGGGTCTGCGGGTCCCGGCCGCGCAGGAGGAGCCGAGGAGGGGCATCCGGCGAATCGCCAGGCAGACTCTCGATTTGGAGCGGGGCTCGCTCGACCGCCTCGCGCCAGGACCCGGCCCAGGTCGACATCCGGTTGCCGCGGTCGTTGTCGGTCGGGGCGCGCCAGAAGCTCGGCCGCAGCTCCCGAAGCTCGACCTCACCAGCGGGCGTATGCCAACGGGCAGTGAAGCGGCCGTTCGTGGGGAGCTCCACGGTCGCGCTGCCCCGGTCCGGGGCCTGCTTCACGAGGGCGTTCTCCTTGAGGGTCGCGGGGGGCAGCTGCGCGAGCTCCCGGCCACCGCCTGCCGGCCAAGGCAGGGAGAACTGCTGCCAAGCGAGCGGAGCCCGCTTGATGGCCCAGCCCGGGTTCTCCTTGGGGAAGGCGCCGAGGTGGAGGTGGTAGGCGAGCGCCTCGCAGGCGGGGAAGTCGGTCAGGGGGAGCCGGACGAGGCTGGATTCCTGCGGCGCCAGCTCCAGGTCGAGAAGCAGGCCTTCGTCGTGCGGAACCCCGTCCTCGGCGACGAACCAACGGAACTCCAGATCGGAGCTGTCGCGGAAGAAGCGCTCGTTGGTGATGCGGATCTCCCCTTTCTCCAGGTCGACGGCTTCGAAGTGGATCTCCTGGTAACAGTGGGCGACCTGGGTCAGCCCTGGATTCGGCGCCCGGTCCGGCTGCACCACGCCGTTGCAGCAGAAGTTGCCGTCGGTGGGGGCGTCGCCGTAGTCGCCGCCGTAGGCCCAGAACTCCTCGCCGCCGGGGTGGGTCTGAACCAGCTGGTCGGGGGCGAAGCGGAAGCGCAGCTCCAATCCCTGCGACAGATGGAGGAAGGGGATCGCGAGGAGATCGGGGCTGATGGACTTCGACCAGACCCGCGCATCGGCGATGAGGCCACCGAACTGGCGGCCCGGGTGGTCAGAATTGATGCCGACCGCCCAGGGCGAGGCGCTGTCGCGGATCGCCCCGCGGTGAGCGCGCTGCGCCACCTCGCGGCCGCCGAGGAACAGCCGCAGCCGCTCGCCGTCGTAGCTGCCGGCGACGTGGTGCCAGTTCCGGTGCCAGTCCTCGGGCAGCGGCGCGGTGCAGGTGATCCAGCCGCCGTCGTAGACGAAGAACATGAGCTCGTCGCCGCTGGTCTTGAGCATGACGTTGGTGTCGCCGCGGCCCAGGATCGGGGCGTGGCCGGCCACCGGCTCCGGCCGCACCCAGGCCTCGAGGGTGACGGCGCCACCGGCGAGCTCCGGCCCCTCGCCCGGGCCGAGCTGCAGCCAGCCGCGCAGGGCGTGGGCGGGCGGGGAGGGGTCTGCGAGGGCCGCGGCGCCAATCCCTCCGGTCTCGACCACCTTCCCGTGCAGGTCCGCCACAGCGCCGGTCACGGCTTCCACGAGCGCCCAGCTCGGTTCCGACACCTTGCGCAGCCCCTGGTCCACCCAATCCCAGATGAAGCCGCCCTGGACCTGGCGGTGGGCCTCGAAGACCTCCCAGTACTCCTTCAGGTTGCCGGTCGAGTTGCCCATCGCGTGGGCGTACTCGCACAGGATCAGCGGCCGCTCGTGCTCCTGTTGCGCCCAGCGCTCGACCCACTGCGGCGAGGCGTACATCGGGCTGATGATGTCGACGTGCTCGCGGCTGCCGGCGCGCTCGTAGTGCACCGGGCGGGTCGAATCGCGCCCGTGCACCCAGTCGCTGGTGGCGACGAAGTTGACGCCGTCGCCGGCCTCATTGCCGAGCGACCAGACGATCACGCTGGCGTGGTTCTTGTCCCGCTCGACCATCGAGATGGTGCGGTCGAGGTGCGCCAGCTCCCACTCCGGCTTGTTGCCGAGCGTGCGCTCCGGCTGGTAGCCCATGCCGTGCGACTCGATGTTGGCCTCGTCGAAGACGTACAGCCCGTAGCGGTCGCACAGCCGGTACCAGCGCGGGTCGTTCGGGTAGTGGCTGGTGCGGACGGCGTTGACGTTGCTGCGCTTCATCAGCTCGACGTCCTGCACCATGCGCCAGTAGGGCACCGCGCGGCCGTGGTCCGGGTCGTGCTCGTGGCGGTTGACGCCGCGGATCAGGATCGGCTGGCCGTTGTGCAAGAGCTGGCCGCCGCGGATCTCGACCTCGCGGAAGCCGAAGTCGAACCCGTGGTACTCCGGCTGGCCCTCCGGGGCCGTGACCTCGATCACCAGCCGGTAGAGGTTCGGCAGCTCCGCCGACCACAGCCGCGGCGCGGCCACCGGGAAGGCGATGTCGAGCTCCTGCTCGGCCCCGGCGCGGAGGCCGAAATTGCCGTTGGCGCCTTCGGCGACCAGCTCCTCGCCGTCCCACAGGCTCACGCGCACCTGGCGCGGCAAGCTCCCCTCGCCGCGGTTGCGCAGCTTCACGCTGGTCCTGAGCACGGCGTCGCGGTAGTCCTGGTCCAGCTCGCAGCGCGCCCAGGCGTCGGCCAGGTGCACCGGCGCCAGCGCCACCAGGCGCACGTCGCGGTAGATGCCGCTGAAGCGCCACATGTCCTGGCACTCCAGGTAGCTGCCGTCGGACCAGCGGTAGACCTCGGCCGCGATCGAGTTCTCGCCCGGCTTCAGGAACTCGGTCAGGTCGAACTCCGCCGGCGTCATGCCGCCCTCCGAGTAACCGACCTCCTCGCCGTTCACCCACAGGTAGAAGGCGCTCTTCACGCCCTCGAAGACCACGTGAACGCGCCGGCCGTCCCACTCGGCCGGCAGCTCGAAGCTGCGCCGTTAGCTGCCGACCGGGTTGTCGTCGTGGGGGATGTGCGGCGGGTCGGGCGGGAAGGTGTAGGGCTGGTTCAGGTAGCGATTCAGCCCGTAGCCGCGCATCTGCCAGCAGGAAGGCACGTCGATCGTGTCCCAGCCGGAGTCGTCGAAGTCGGACGCCTCGAAGCCGATCGGCCGTTCAGCCGGTCGCGGCGCCCAGTGGAAGCGCCACTGCCCGTTCAGCGAGCGCTGCCACGGCGAGGTCTCCCGTCCCTCTTCGTCCAATCCGGCGTCGCGGGCCGCCTCCAGGCTCGGCTGGGGCAGCAGGATCGCGCGCGGCGCCTCCTTGTTGCGGCCGATGATCTGCGGATCCTCCCAGTCGGGGAGCTGGGCGGAGAACAGGAGGAGCAGGGGGAGCAGCATGGTTCAATCGGCGACGGGGCCGAGCAGTTTGGGCGTGAGCAGCCACTTCAGGCGGGCGCAGCCCGGCGCCAGCCCGGCAGGTCCAGCAGGGATCTTCAGCCGGGCCAAGGTCCCGGTCGGGAAGTCAGGCGGGTTGCCGCCGGTCAGCCAGCCGACCAGCTCGGCGCACCAGGGCAGGTGACCCACCAGCAGGACGCGTTCGCAGCTCGGGGGGAGGCCCTGGAGCTCCGCCACCACCGCCGCCACGCCCTCTTCGTAGAGCGCCGGCCGCAGCTCCAGCTCCTGTTCCCAGCCGGCCGCCTCGAGCGCCAGCGCCGCGGTGTCGCGGGCGCGCATCGCCGTCGAGCACAGCACCCGGTCGGGCAACCAGTCCCTGGCCGCGAGCAAGCTGCCCATCCGCCGCGCGGCGCGCCGGCCGCGCGGCGCCAGCGGGCGCTCGTGATCGGCGGAGTCGCCGGCGTCCCAGTCGGACTTGCCGTGGCGGAGGACGATCAGGTCGAGCCCGGGCTCCATGCCCTGATGCTACCGGCTTCAGGGGGCCACCGGAGGCCCGCGCCGATGGTCGAGGTTCGACTCGCGCCCCCTCGCTCTCCTATCCTGGCGGCATGCTGCGCAGCGTGCTCGCGCTCCTGGCCGGCTTTGGCGTCGCCGGTGGGGTCACCTGGCTGATGAGCCCGGCGGTCCCGATCGCCTTCCTCCGCTTCACCTCGGGGGGCGAAGTGCGGCCGGTCACCGACCCCAGCGAGTTCAGCCTGCTGCTCGCGGCCCACAGCGCCGGGGTGCTGCTGGGCGGCTTCGTGTCCGCCGCGGTCGCTGGCCGCAGTCCGCTGCGCCACGCCTTCGGCTTCGCCGTGATCCTGATGGTGGCGATGCTGGCGGGCCTGCCCGAAGCTCCCGAGCAGCCGATCTGGTGGCTGGCGGCGAGCTTCCTGCTGTGTCCGCCGGTGGCCCTGGCCGGCGGTTGGCTGGCGAAGCCGCGCGCGGCGACCGCTTCCTCCTGAGCGGAGACCGGGCCGGCTCAGCGGCGCCGGTAGCGCAGGAAGCGGTAGCGGACCCCGTGCTCGCTGACGGTGTCGGAGCTGGCCTCTTCCTCCCACTCGTCCTCGCGGGCCTCGATCGCCGGGAAGAAGGTGTCGCAGTCGAATTGGCCCTCGACCCGGGTCAGGTGCACCCGCCGGCACTCCGGCCGGTGGAGCGCCTCGCGGTAGACCGCGCCGCCGCCGATGACGAAGACCTCGCCGTCGGGCTCGGCCAGCTCCAGCGCCGCCTCCAGGCTCGGGGCCTGCAGCACGCCGTCCGGCAGCCCGGTCACCCCGCGGTGGCTGAGCACCACGTTGCGTCGCTGAGGCAGCGGCCGGAAGCGCTCCGGGATCGACTCCCAGGTGTGCCGGCCCATGATCACGGTGTTGGCGCCGTCGCCGACGGTGAGCAGGCGGAAGGCCTTCAGGTCGCCGGGCAGGTTCCAGGGCAGGGTGCCGTCGCGGCCGATGCCGCCCTCTTCGTCCGCCGCGACGACGATCTCGAACTCGCGCATGACTTCAGACTGCAATCGGGAACTTGATGAAGGGGGCCGGCTCGTAGCCGATCAGTTCGATGTCCTCGAAGCGCAGCTCGTCGACCGGCTTTCGGGCCACCTTGAGGGTCGGCAGCTCGCCGGGGGTGCGGCTCAGCTGCTCGCGCAGGCCCTCGAGGTGGTTGCCGTAGACGTGGGCGTCGCCGATGGTGTGGACGAAGACGCCCGGCTCGAGCTCGCATTCCTGGGCCATCATGGTCAGGAGCAGGGCGTAGCTGGCGATGTTGAAGGGCACCCCCAGGGCCAGGTCGGCCGAGCGCTGGTAGAGCTGGCAGTCCAGGCGGCCGTTGACCACGTAGAACTGGAACAGGGTGTGGCAGGGCGGCAGGGCCATCTCGGGCAGGTCGGCCACGTTCCAGGCGTTCACCAGGATGCGCCGGGACTCGGGCTCCTGCTTGATCCGGCGCAGGGCGTCCTGGATCTGATCGATTCCCTGGCCGCCCCAATTTCTCCACTGGTAGCCGTAGATCGGCCCCAGTTCGCCCTCCTCATCGGCCCAGGGGTCCCAGATCGGGGTGTGCTCGGTCAGGCCCTCGTTGATGTTGGTCGAGCCGCGGAGAAACCAGAGCAATTCCCTGACCACGGCCGGGAACAGGACCTTCTTGGTCGTGAGGAGGGGGAAGCCCTCGCGCAGGTCGTAGCGGGTCTGGGTGCCGAAGACCGACAGGGTGCCGGTTCCGGTGCGGTCGCCGCGAGATTCGCCGTGCTCGAGGACGTGGCGGATGAGGTCCAGGTACTGCTTCATGGGGGGCGGGAGGCCCGAAAATCATAACGGGGAGGCCCCGCGGGGCCGGATTCGCCGCTTAGGATGGAGGGATCATGCTCCAGCGATTCCTCTCCATCCCCCTCTGGTCTTGCCTGCTCGCCGGTGGCGCCCTGTGCGCCCAGCAGTCGGCCGAGGCTCCTACAACGCCGGCCGGCTTGCCCGGCTACCAGGCCTCCGCTCCGGTCGAAGGCCTGCAGGTGCTCCAGCACGCCGGGACCGTGGCCATGACCTGGACCGAGGCCGGCGTGCCGCACTACGCGGTCTCGCTCGACGGCGGCGCCAGCTTCGGTCGGGTCCGCGCGACCCAGTACGAGATCATGCTGCGCTTCGGCGACTTCGATCCGCTGCGGGACGTCGCGCCGACGGTGCCGGCCGAGCTGCAGGCGCGGGCCGACGGCGAGCTGTTCATCGTCCAGTACATCACCAAGGGCCTCGAGCCCTGGCGCGAGGAGCTGCGGGCCTCGGGCGCGGTCGACCACCGCTACCTGGGCTACCACGCCAACATCTGGCGCATGAGCCCGGAGCAGGCCGAGGCCGCCCGCCAGCTGCCCTTCGTGCGCTGGGT
This sequence comes from uncultured Planctomycetales bacterium, assembly GCA_964643675.1. GTDB lineage: Bacteria > Planctomycetota > UBA1135 > UBA1135 > UBA1135 > J029. The sequence continues at coordinate 2,597 of CAZXTO010000079.1, read as the reverse complement.
CGGCCCCTTCCACCCGGCCTACAAGCTGTCCGATGAGCTCATGGCCGAGTACCGCGAGGGCGGCCTGGCGCCGCGCCGCTACCGCATCGTGGTCGGCGAGTGGGGCCCGCGCGAGAAGCTCGAGGTCGCCGCCGAGGTCGCCGAGATGGGCGCCACGGTCGACCTGATGATCGACGAGGGCTGGGTGATCGAGGCCACCCTCGACCGCTCCCAGCTGATGCGCATCGCCGCCATGGACCAGGTGCTCGGCATCGACGAGTGGAGCGCCCCCGAGCCCGACATGGACAACGTGCGCGCCCTATTCGGCGCCGACTACCTCGAGACCGTGGCCGGCTACGACGGCAGCGGCGTGGTGGCCGAGGTCTGCGACACCGGCCTCGACTCCAGCCACGTCGACTGGACCTCGCCGCGGGCGCCGATCAGCCACAACGGCTTCGGCTCCAGCACCAGCCACGGCACCTGCACCTTCGGCATCAACTTCGGCGACGGCAGCTCGCACCCGGACGCCCGCGGCATGATGCCGATGGGCCAGGGCGTGTTCGCCAACTACAACTTCAGCAACCGCTACACGCTGACGCAGGAGACGGTCAACGTCTACAACTGCGTGTTCCAGACCAACTCCTGGGGCAGCGCGCGGACGGCGTCTTACAACTCCTACTCGCAGGAGATGGACGACATCATCCGGATCAACGACCTGTCGATCCTGCAGTCGCAGTCCAACGCCGGCAACACCCAGTCCCGTCCGCAGGCCTGGGCCAAGAACGTGATCGCGGTCGGCGCGACCTATCACTACGACAACAACAACCACGCCGACGACCGCTGGAGCTTCGGCGCCTCGACCGGCCCGGCCCAGGACGGCCGCATCAAGCCCGACCTTGCCTCTTACTACGACTGGATCCACTGCTCCGACGCCGATCCGGGCGGCTACGCCAGCGGCGACGACTACACCAACTTCGGCGGCACCTCCGGCGCCACCCCGATCGTGGCCGGCCACCTCGGCCTGACGTACCAGATGTGGCACCACGGCGTGTTCGGCAACCCGGGCGGCGGCGCCACCGTGTTCGACAGCCGGCCGCACAACACCGTCGGCAAGGCGCTGCTGATCAACAGCGCGCGCCAGTGGCAGATGTCCGGCACCGACCTCACCCGGATGCGTCAGGGCTGGGGCCACCCCGACCTGCAGCGCATGTACGACCTGCGCCAGATGTCCCTGATCGTGGACGAGGACGTGCCGCTCCAGGACCAGCAGTCGACCGCCTTCCAGGTCGACGTGCCGGCCGGCCAGGACCAGTTCCGCGCCACCCTGGTCTACATCGACCCGGCGGGCACCACCAGCTCCACGCTGCACCGGATCAACGACCTGACGCTGCGGGTGACCGCGCCCAACGGCACCCAGTACTGGGGCAACAACGGCCTCGCCAGCGGCATGTACAGCACCGCCGGCGGCAGCTCGAACACCAAGGACACGGTCGAGAACGTGTTCGTGCAGAACCCGGTCGCCGGAACCTGGACCATCGAGGTCATCGCCGACGAGGTCAACCAGGACACCCACGAGGAGAACGGCACCTCGGTGCCCGACGCCGACTTCGCCCTGGTCGTGACCCCGACCACCCCGATCTCGGGCGGCAACAACACGATCAACCTGAGCGGTCCGACCCAGGTCTGGCCGGGCGTCACCGGCACCTGGACCTGGGCCGCGGCGCCGCCCTACTCGAACTACTACTTCGTGTGGAGCGCGAGCAACGCCGGATCGACCTACGCCGGCCATAGCTTCGACGTCGGCATGCCGGTCAACATCATCGCCCAGGGCCAGCACTCCGGTTCGGGCTCCGGCTCCTACACCACCCAGGTGCCGATCGGCGCCAGCGGCCGCACGGTCTACATGGAGGTCGCGGCGGAGATCGGCGGCCAGTGGTGGGACTCCAACATGCTCACCCTGACCATCAACTGAGCCTGGATTCAGCGGCGGGAGGTGAAGGCCTCCCGGCCATAGCGCGCGGCGGCGATGCCAATCGCCGCCGCGTCTTCTTCATCGGTCCAGCCGCTGGGTTGGAAGACGTAGCCGAGGGCGGTTTTCAGGGTTGCTGCCAGGGCCTCGCGGTCCGGCTCGGCGCCGAAGGCGGCCACGTCCGGGGTCTCGGCCGGGGCCTCCAGCACCAGGCTGCCGTGGAATAGGATCCAGCCGCGGCGGCGGCGAGCGGCGCTGCCGAGCAGCTTGCGCCCCTCCAGGCACAGGTCCAGCGGCGAGGAGTCTTCGAAGCACCAGCCGCTGCCGCGCACGTCGCTCCGGAGCGCGGATCCGCCCCGCAGCTCGACCGCGGCGCCGGCCTGGCGGCCGAGCTCGGCGGCCAGGGCCTCGTGCACGACGCTCATGGCGGCCGCCGGGCCGCCGCCGAGGGCGCCGGTCTCCGGCAGGCACAGGGCGTAGGTCAGCTCGTCTTGGTGCAGGATCGCCTTGCCGCCGGTGGAGCGGCGCACGACCTCGCCGCCGCGCGCGCGCACCGCCTCGAGCGGCAGCTCGGCGCATGGCTGGAAGTAGCCCAGCGCGAGGGTGGCGCGGGCCCACCGGTAGAAGCGCAGGGGCGGGGCCGCGCGCC